>JBHICX010000006.1:0-21915 GCA_046759805.1 Kiloniellales bacterium
GTAGCATCCAGATTGCTCGACAGGACAGGTGTGTGCGGCGCGCGCCGGGGTACGCTCTCACAGCGCGAAAAGGTCACTGGCCGGGCTTTTGATCGCCAAATCGGCTCGACGAAGAGGGGAGATCGCTATGCAGACTGCCGGATCAGGACCGGATTCGCCTTCGACCGCCATATTTGCTACGCTACCGGTGACCGCAAGTGGTCATCCGGGGAATCTCGGTTTAGAGAAGGCATCCAGATGAGAGGTATCCAGATGAACTGGGAGAAAATTAAGCCAGCTCTGTGGGGTGCTGTTGGTGGTGCAATTGTATTGGCCATCATCGGCTTCGCTTGGGGGGGATGGGTTACAGGTGGCACTGCACAGAAAATGGCTGAGAAAATGGCTGAAGATGCCGTCGTTGGCCGCTTGGCACCGATTTGTGTCGAGCAGTATAACCAGGATTCGGAGAAAGATCAGAAGCTCAAAGAATTGAAAGAAGAAAGATCCTGGGAGAGAGATGACTACGTACAAAAACAGGGTTGGGCGACAATGCCTGGCGAAAAGAACCCCGACAGCAAAGTTGCTGAAAAGTGTGCAGATTTGGTTATCCAACTCAGTCAGTAGACATTCTTTGTCCCCCCACTTCTGCCGAAGTGATTCGCCCTCGACCGCCATTGGTGCTACCGTTCTCGGCGACCGGGGGGAGTCATTCGGGCTAATGAGGGATATAAGCCCGGATACCTTCTCACGCACTGCTTTACTGATGGATAATGACGGTCACCAAGCCCAAACCCCATCTCAGGCATCGCAAGGAGCGCACCTGCTTAGGCCCGATTTGCAGGGGCAAGAAGAAGTTTCTTAGCGATCATCCTGGGCACAGGCTTTGCCAGCGCTGTGCGGCCACGGTCGAGAAGATCTCGCGGAGTTCGAGCAGCGCGGCGGCTTGAAGCGGAAGGTCGTTGTGACAAACTCCCTTACCTGATTTGGGTTATGCGGGCTAAGCCGACATTTAAACCCCAATGTCCGTTTTCCAGCGGCTATTGTCCGCTTCAACCCGTAGAGCAGACCCGAGGCAGGCGGGCCGTCTACAGCCGCTGTTGACCGATACTGTTGATAAACTATTTTGAGGGTCCGACGACGCAAGATTGATTCGCCAACATAGTCGTCAACGCAACAATGATTCCCGTTGGCGCTTCCGATGATTCTTTTATTGTTCCACTCTCAAATATTCGGGAGTTTATCAACAGTATCGACCCACAGCAGATATTAATCGGTTTATCAGGTTCCGCACGGGTGTATCGAAAATCAGGGATGGTCGTATCATCGTTTCCTGATGTCCCGAGGCAGTATGACACCCGCCCCGCGGTCATACAGCATGGGCTGGGAGGATGTAGAACGCGATGGCGGCGAAGAAACAAACGCTTCCTGAAGCGCCGCGTAGAGGCGGATGCCGATTGCGGTTCGTCGATATCGGGTTCCGTTGCGGCCTTTGCGGCCGTTACGATTAGCGTCGGTGAGCCTGGGACAAAACCGATGGCTTTTTGTTCTTGGCGGCCGCTTTCTCGGCAGCGGCCTTTTCGGCGGCTTTCTTGTCGGCCGCCTCTTTGGCTAGGCGGAGGGCCCGCAGGCTCGCCACGTGTTCCGCTCTCTCCTGCCGCGCTTTTTCCTTTTCTTTCAGGGCCTGCTTGTCCTTTTTCTGGGTTGCGGCGAACTGTTCCTCGGCCCTCGATTTTACTGACTTCAACATTTCGGTAATCCTCTGCTTCAGTTCGAGGCCTCGCGGTCGGAAATTTTCGTCCCGGAGCGCAGGCGGGACCGCCCGCAGGCTGGTGCGCAAGGTCGGCGACGGCACGGCGCATCGCGCCGTTTATTTTATTGTTCGTCGTATTTATTTTTGTCGAAGGAATGACCGCGGATCGGTCCGCCCACCTCCTTCAGTCCGCCAGGCGATCGTTGAACGTCGCGTCGCCGACGGCGAGCGGCGGCCGCCCCCAACGGGAGTTGGAGGCGGTGCCTTGCGTGGTTATTCGATGACGGACAGGTTCTCGGCGGAAGATTTGCCGTTCTGTCCGGGCTGAAGCTCATAGGAGACCTTCTGCCCTTCGCTAAGCGATCTCAGTCCGGCGCGCTCGACGGCCGAAATGTGGACGAAAGCGTCTTTTGAGCCGTCTTCCGGCTCGATGAATCCGTAACCCTTGACCGGGTTGAACCACTTTACAGTACCAGTAGCCATAGTTATTTCCTCTAACAGGAGTCTTGATTCCGCGCCTCACACCATGTGACGGCGCGGTCGGTTTAACGCTCACATTGTCAGGGGATAACCAAGCTAATCGGCGTACCGGCTATTTAGGTAACCCAAAACAAATGCAACACGCATGTGGGATATGTAGAGGATATCCCGGAGAAGTCAATAACCCGCGAGGCCCAGCGGGGATACCGGAAATCCACCTGCCGACGCTGTTCGGGAAACCCCGGGCTTCTGAGCTTCATCCCTAGGTCCGTTTTTGGCTACATCCGGAAGTATGGACACGTCACCTTGGATGACAGGAATCCAGCCATAAGCAGACGTCGCAACTGGCAGTGCCCTTTTATGGGTGCAAGTCCCAGAGCATTATCCGATCACGTCCCACGCCGCTTCCCGAACATGAACCAGGACGTCACTGGCGCTCATATGGTCAGTCGGCGCCCGAGCCTGTCCGACTCATAGACCGCGTTCTCTATCTTGAGGTTTGTGAGGTATTCGCGAGCCGTGTTCATGACCGGCCCGTGTCCCCGCAGGTGGTCGGCGATGTGGCGTTGCAGGCGGTAGACGCAGTCACCACCGAACCCGCGGTCTTCCCAGTCATAGGCGATCTCCTCCTCGTCATTGTGCCCGTGGTGACGAAGCCATAGCCGGCCGTCGCCGTCGAGGCGTAGCACCGCTTGCGCGCCTTCCAGCAGCATCTCGCCCATGGTCAGGCGCCGGTTGGCGGCGGCGTGATCGACCAGGCGGTTCCCGTCGAAGACGCCGCGGGCGCCGGAGGCGAAATCGAACAAAATGACGCCCGCGTCCTCGCCGGCGATCACCGGGTTCAGCCGTCGCAGCCGGGCGTAGACCTCCGTCACCTCGCCCATCAGGTAGCGGAAGGTGTCGATCTGGTGGATGGCGGTCTCGTGGATAAGGAACCGCTCCATCGTCTGGAAGTACGGCTGGCGGTCGAGATAGGCCCTGGGCCCCTGCCCGTCCCCGGGGCGCAGCCGGAAGGTGACCTGGTAGGGCTCGCCGATATCGCCCGCCTCGAGCCGCCGCCTGGCCTCCCCGTACCAGGGCTGGAAGCGGAAGTTCTCGTGGACCACGACCGGGGTTCCCGACGCCTCGGCAGCGGCGACGGCCGCCTCGGCTTCGGCCAGGGTGCGGCAGAACGGCTTCTGGCAGATCATCGCCACCCGCCGCTCCGCCGCCTGCCGGATGTAGTCGAGATGGGTCTCGGGTGGGGTAATGATGTCGATGAGGTCCGGCGCCACCCGATGCAGCATTTGAGCCAGATCGGTGAACACGGCGGGAATGCCATGGGCCTCGGCGATCTTTTCCGCCTTCGCCGCGGTCCGGTTGCAGATGCCGACCAGCTCGACGTCGTCCATGCGGGCCCAGGCCTCGTACTGGAACTGGCTGAAATAGCCCGCCCCCACCGTGGCGACGCGAAGCTTGGCACTCATGGGACAACTCCTTCCACGATAGGTCGCTAGACCGAATCGGCGCTGGCCGGCTCGACGGCCTCTAGCGCCGTCGCCACCGCGCCGGCAATTTCTTTGGTCCCGGCGCTGCCGCCGAGCTCCTTCGGTATGAGGCCACCGGCGGCGAAAGCCTGATAGACGGCGGCCCGCAAGAGGTTGGCGGCGTCGCGGCAGCTTTCGAGTCCGTGGCGGTCGGCCAGCCAATCCAACATCATGGCGCCGGAAAGAAACATCGCCGTCGGGTTGGCCGCGCCCTGGCCGGCGATGTCCGGGGCGCTGCCGTGGCAGGGCTGGAAGACCGCGTGTTCGTCGCCGATGTCCGCGGACGGCGCCATGCCCATGCCGCCGATCAGGCCAGCGCCGAGATCGGAGAGGATGTCGCCGAACATGTTCTCGGTCACCAGGACGTCGAAGGTCCAGGGCTGCCGCACCATGTTCAGCGCGGTGGCGTCGATATAGGCGTGCTCCGCGCCGAGGTCCGGGTGGCGCCGGGCGCACTCGTCGAAGACGCGGCGGAAGAAGGCGAAGGAGGCGAACACGTTGGCCTTGTCGACGCAGCACACGCGACCCGGCCGGCCGGCCTGCTTTCGCTGCCGAGCCAGGCGGAAGGCGAAGTCGAACAGCCGCTCGCTGACCCCGCGGGTGATGACCAGGCTATCCCGTGCCACCCGGTCATCCTCGACCACGCCTTTGCCACGGGAGGCGAACAGGCCTTCGGTGGACTCACGGATGAGGACGAAATCCAGGTCCTGCGCCCGGGGATCGGCAAGCGCTGCGGGGACACCCGGAACCGAACGCACCGGGCGCACGCCGGCATAGAGCCCGAACTCGAACCTGAGGTCGAGCTGCGGGGCCACCTCGGTGCCATCGGGAGTGCGAACGTCGGGAAGCCCCATGGCACCCAGGAGCACGGCGTCGGCCCGCCTCGCCTCCGCCATCGAGGCCGCCGGCAAAGCCTCGCCGGTGTCCCTGTAAGTACCCGCGCCGGCGGCAAGCGTCGTGAAGGACAGGGAAAACCCGCCAACCCGCTCGGCCGCCCGAGTCAAGAGGTCAAGGCAGGGCGACATCACCTCCTCGCCGATCCCGTCGCCGGGAAAGACGGCGATGCGCAGGCTGTTAGAGCCGGGCATGGGGCGGCGGCGGCTCGTTCATCCGGACGGGAACAGCCGGTGTAGGGCGGTCACCTCCCTGGTCCGGACCCAGTCTTGGACGCCGGTGTCGAATTCGTGGAAATGCTTGGTCTCGAGATGGGCCTTGAACGCCGCTTCATCGTCGTAGACCTCGTACAGGTAAATGCGATCGTCGCGCTCGGGATCGATGCAAACGTCGAACTGACGGCAGCCAGGCTCTTGCTCCACCGATTGGCGGGCGTTGGTCAATATCGCGTCCCGGAACTCGGACATCCGGTCCGGGTCGATGGTGAAATCCGCCACGATGACATACATCGTCGCCTCCCCGGTTGCTCGGTTACGTCGGAAACCTCTGCCTCAGCTCGGCCACCTGCTCGCCGGTCAACGGCCGCATGTTCTGGTTACGCAGCAGGAGAAACAGCTTCGCGGTTTCCTCCAGCTCCTCGATCGCGTCGGCCGCCGCCGTAAGCGACCGCCCGGCAACCACCGGGCCGTGGTTGGCCAGCAACAGCGAGTGGTGTGACCCCGCCTTCAGCCGCACCGCCTCGGCGAGCCCCAGGTCGCCCGGCGGATAGTAGGGGATCAAGCCGAGCCGTCCCACGCGCATGACATAGTAGGCTGTGATCGGCGGCAGTACGTCGTCGGGGTCGATGTCGGTGAGACAGGAGACCACCACGGAATGGGTGGAGTGCAGGTGGACCACCGCCTCGGCGTCGGCGCGTTCCCGGTACATGGCCAGGTGCAGGAAGCTCTCCTTGGTCGGCTTGTCGCCCGACGCGTGCCCGCCTTCCGCGTCGAGTCTGGACAGGCGCGCCGGGTCCAGATTGTCGAGCCGGCTGCCGGTGGGGGTCATCAACCAGCCGTCGTCCAGGCGCACGCTGATGTTGCCCGAGGAGCCGAAGGTCAGGGACCGGTCGAACAGCGAACGGCCGAGCTCGACAATGCGATCGCGGGCGTCACTTTCTTGCATCTCTCGCCTCCCCTTGTCGGTGCTAATCTTCGTCGAAGGGCTGCTTGAGCGCCTTCAAGAAGAAATCCTCGCTGCCGAAATTCCCGGACTTGAGCGCCAGTTCCACCCGCGGCGCGCCGAAGCCGCGCGTCCACGGCACGCCAGGGTCGATCTCGCGGCCGATCTCCAGGATCTTGATGCCGAGCGCATGCACCACCGCACCCGCGGTCTCGCCGCCGGCCACCACCAGACGCCGCGTGCCGGCGTCCACCAGACCCTTGGCGATGAAGGCAAGCGCCTGTTCGACGGTGGTGCTGGCCCCCTCGACGCCCAGCGCCGCTTGCACCCGGGCCACTTCCTCCGGCTCGGCGCTCGCATAGATCAGCACCGGTTGGTCAGCGAGCCGCGTCTTCGCCCAATCGAGCGCCGCCTGCGCCGCGTCCGGCCCCTGGGCCAGGCCGAGCGGGTCCACCTTCAGATGCGGCGCCCGCTCGGCCATGTGCGCCACTTGGCGGCGGGTGGCTTGAGAACAGCTGCCGGCGATGACGGCCGCCGGGCCATGGGACGGCTTTGCGCCGGTTTCGATGCCGACCGGCGGGCGCCGGCGATCGGGCATGAGCCCCATGCGGCGGAAGTTCTCTGGCAAGCCGATCGCCATCCCGGATCCGCCGGTCACCAGGATCGCGCCGGCGTTGGCCGTACCGAGCGCGTGCAAGTGCGCGTCGTCGAGCGCGTCGGCAATGGCGTGACGGACGCCGCGCGTCCGCAGATCCTCGATTGCGGCGCCGATCGCCTGGGGCCCTAGGTCCACGACGTCGTAGGCGATGAGGCCCACCTCCCCGGTGGTCTGTCGGCCAAGCACGCGGACCAGATTGGCGTCCGTCATCGGGGTCAGCGGGTGATCGCGCATCGGTGAGTCGGACAGAAGCACCCCGCCGACGAACAGGTGGCCGTTGTAGACCGTGCGGCCATTGGTGGGAAAGGCCGGACAGGCGACGGCAAGCCCACTGCCCAAAGCGTCTTGCAAGGCCTCGGTTACCGGTCCGATATTGCCGGCGTCCGTGGAATCGAACGTCGAGCAATACTTGAAGAAGAACTGCCGGCAGCCGCGTGCGCGCAGCGCCGACAGCGCCTTGAGCGACTGATCAACCGCTTGCTCAGACGGGATGGTCCTGGTTTTCAAGGCAAAGACCATCGCCTCGGCGCTGTCCAGCCCGCCGAGATCGGCCTCCGGTTCCATGATCTGAACCGCGCGCATGCCGTGCCGCACCAGTGCATTGGCGAGATCGGTGGCGCCGGTCAAATCGTCCGCCACGCAGCCGAGCAACAGGGTCATATGAATCCCCAATTGTGCGACCACCGGAAGGGTCAAGAATGGCAGATCGTCCGCGGCCCTTCTAGAATTTCCGGGACCGCTTGAACGGCGCGAAATTGGTTGGACATCGCCGGGGCGGTCCCGGTCGTCGCGGACAATCGCAGCGACGGCCTGGAACGCAGCTGCCCTGGCGTTTGAAGCCGGGAGCCAGGTCGCAAGAAAGCCGGCTTTAGTCGGAGCCGGACAACCGCTCGCCGGCGCGGCGCTTGAGCCAGCGGGTCTCGAGCAGCGACCAGCCGATGATCGCCGGCACCCCGATCACCACCTCGCGCACCCGCTTGACCAACGCCAACGCCAGCGCCGTGCCCGGGGGGATGCCCAGCATCGCGCCCAGTAACACGATGCCGCCCTCCTGCACCCCGAACGCGCCGGGCACGGCGAACGCCGCGCTGCGCACCACGCTGATCAGGCTCTCGATGATGATCGCCTCCTCGACGCCAATGGGGACGCCGAGGAAATGCATGGCGAGATACGTCTCCCCGGTCCGCGCCATCCACCCGCCGAGCTTCAGCACGAACGCGTTCAGCACCTCCCAGGGGCGCTGATGCAACGCCAATACCGCCCGGTCGAGGGAGGTGACCTTGCCGGCTAGCGCCCGGATCGCTCCGTTCTCGGACACCTGCCCGACCAGCCGCGCGATGATGCCGAACACCCCCATCTTCGGCAGCAGATACAAGGTCGTGGCGCCCAACAGCGCAAACGCCGACAACATGCTGAGCGCCGCCGTCTGGTCGTCGATGCCGTGCTGGGTCAACAACAGCCCGACGCCGACGATGCAGAAGATGATCTGCGTCAGGATGCCGACCGAGAAGTCGACCACCACCGTGGCCGCCGCGGCCGGCCGGGGTGTCCCGTTGCGGGCCGCCATGCGGGCGCGAATCACGTCGCCGCCGACCTGGGCGACCGGCAACAGGCTGTTGACCGATTCGCCGATCCAGCGGATCCAGAAAAGCGAGATAAAGGACGGCCGGACTCGGTCGTCGAACAACCGGCCCCAAGCGAGCGCGTCGATGGCGAGCGGGAACACTCGGTACAGCGCCACCCACAACAGGCCCCAGCCGCAGGCAGCCACGGCCGCCACCACCTCGGCGTAGCCGAAGTACCAGATCAGCAGCAGCGCTCCGGCGACGCCGGCCGCCCAGGTGATATATGCCACCCTTTTCATAGGCCTCCCACGCGGGCACTTGAGGATGGCACGCCAATGGAAGGCGGCGCCAACCGGCACCCCTTGCTCGCTTGGTCAGCTTGCACGAAATCCGCCCGTCGGTGAATACCGAGGTACCAGGGCGGGTTCAGACTTCTCGCGCCTGTGGCAAATCCACAACGGTTTCCTTGGGGGGCGGCAAGCTGAAGCCATGCGCGCGGAACCATTCGATCGCCTCGAACAGCGCCTCTTGCGCCGGCCTGGAGGTGTAACCGAGCTCCCGGCGCGCCTTGTCGCTGGAGAAGTACATCAGCTTCTTGGCCTGGCGCACGCCGTCGACGGTGATGAATGGCTCGCCACGGCCCTTGACCCGGGCCCAGGCCTCGGCGCCATAGGCGAGCGGCAGCACCAGGTTGTGCGGCAGCTTGATGCGGGGGCCGGGATTGCCGGTGATGGCGGCGATCGTGGCCAGGATCTCGCGCAGGCTCATGTTCTGGCCGCCGAGGATGTAGCGCTGCCCCACCACGCCCCGCTCGAAGGCGAGCAGGTGGCCGCGCGCCACGTCGTCCACATGCACCAGGTTGAGGCCGGTGTCGACATAAGCCGGCATGCGCCCGGAGGCGGCCTCGATGATGATCCGGCCGGTTGGCGTCGGCCGGCGGTCGCGCGGGCCGATCGGCGTCGAGGGGTTGACGATCACCGCCCCCAGGTCGCGCTCGCGCGCCAGCCGCCGCACCACTTCCTCGGCCAGGTATTTCGACCGCTTGTACGGACTGACGATCTGGTCCAGCGTGACCGGGGCTTCCTCGTCGGCGGCGCTGCCGTCCTGGTTCAACCCGAGCGTGGCCACACTGCTGGTGTGGACCACCCGTTCGACGCCGGCTTCGGCGGCGGCCAGCATCAGGGCTTCGGTGCCGGCAACGTTGGTGCGGTAAATCTCGGCCGGCTCGGGCGCCCATAGGCGGTAGTCGGCGGCGACGTGAAACAGGGCACGGCAGCCCTTCACCGCGTGGCGTAGCGACTGCGGGTCGCCAAGGTCGCCTTCCACCACCTCGACCTCGAGGCTGGCCAGGTTGCGCCGGTCGCCCGCCGGCCGTACCAGCGCCTGCACGTCGTGACCGGCCTTCAACAACTGGCGCAGTACCGCGGAGCCGACGAAACCGGTGGCGCCGGTAATCAGAACCTTCATGTCGGCGCCGCCCCCCGGGCCGGGGTCGTGGCCGGGACCGAGAAATGCCAGATGTTCCACACTTCGCCCTAATCCTTTCATCGGCTGGCGGCGCCGCATGACATGGCGCTCACTCACCCATGATCATGTGCCGGAATATGGTGCATTCTCCGCCCGGATGCCATGGCAAAGCCCGGTGGCGGCCGCAATTGACTGCTCCGTGTTGCCGCGGCCCAACAGCAGAGGCGGACCGCCGCCCCGGTTGGTCATTGCCAGTGCTGACTTCGATTCGTGCTTACGGCTAATGTAGCGCCAAGGAACCAGATCCCTTGCCATCGTCCGTGACATGAAATCCGGATCTCTCGAGACCACGCAAAAGCCGTGGGACGCGCGCCTGGCGGCGGTCCTGGTTCGCCCGCTGGTGGACACGCCGATAACGCCGAACCACATCACCAGCCTGAGCCTGCTGCTGGCGCTCATTGCCGCCGGGCTGTTCGCCACCGGCGATCCCGGGATCAGCAACTGGGCCGCGGGGCTGTTCATCCTGGCCCGTTTCACGGACCATATGGACGGCGAGCTGGCACGTATGGCCGGCAAGACAAGCACCTTCGGTCACTGGTACGACTATGTGGTCGGCGGCCTCAGCCACGCGGCCTTGTTCCTGGCCTTGGGAGTCGGCATGTCGGAGGCGATGCTCGGCGCCTGGGCGGTACCGGCGGGGGGCTTCGTCGCCCTGTTCATCCTGCTCAACATGGGCCTGCGCATGAGGATGGACCGGGACTACGGCAGCCACACGGTGAGCTATCCGGGTACGCACGGCGTCGACCTGGAGGACACGGTCTATCTCTTGGGGCCGATCACCTGGCTCGGCGGCCTGGAGTACTTCTTCCTCCTCGGTTGCTTCGGCACCCTGTGCTTCGCCCTTTGGACCATCGTCACCTTCATCGCCCGTCGTCGCGGCCGCCCGTCGGCCCCTTAATTGCAACGGTGTCCACCCTGCCGACAGAAAGCCTCCCATGACTCGGACATCCCTGGGCGCCCGCGCATCGCTCGTCTCCCTTGCCCTGTACGCCTTGCTCCTCGCGCCTGGCCCGCTCCGCGCCCAGGACGCGGCGGTGGTCTCGCGGCTCGACATCTTTCACCCGGTCTACGGTCGCAACGGCATGGTGGCCACTCAAGAGGCGGTAGCCACCAGGGTGGGCCTGGACATTCTCGAGCGCGGCGGCAATGCCGTGGACGCTGCGGTCGCCGTCGGCTTCGCGCTTGCCGTCACCCTGCCTCGGGCCGGTAACATCGGCGGCGGCGGGTTCATGCTGGTGCACGACGCCAAGGCCGGCCGCACCGAGGCCATCGACTACCGCGAGATGGCCCCGGCGGCAGCGACGCGCGACATGTATCTCGGCCCCGACGGCGAGGTGGACAGTCGCCGGTCGCGCTTCAGCTACCTATCCGTCGGCGTGCCGGGCACTGTCGCCGGCATGGCGCTGGCGCTGGACCGATACGGCAGCATGCGACTGGCCGACGTGATGGCCCCGGCGATCCGGCTGGCCGAGCAGGGTATCGTAGTCAGCGCCGACCTTGCCGCTAGCCTCGAGGCCCGGCGGCAACGCTTCCAGCGCTGGCCGGCGACGATGCAGGTGTTCTTCAAGGCCGATGGCTCGGCCTACGCGGCGGGCGAAAGGCTGGTCCAGCAGGACCTCGCCTGGTCGTTGCGTCAGATCGCCGAGCATGGCCCGGCGGCGTTCTACGAGGGCGCCATCGCCGAGCGGCTCACCGCCGACATGCAGTCCCATGGCGGGCTCATTACGCTCGCCGATCTGAAGACCTACCGGGCGGTGGTTCGCGCACCCGTAGAGGGCAGCTACCGCGGATACGACATTTACTCGATGCCGCCGCCGAGTTCGGGCGGCATCCATCTTTTGCAGATCCTCAACATCCTCGAGGGCTATCCAATTGGCCTCCTGGGCCACAACGGCGCCGAGACCATCCATCTCATGGCGGAGGCGATGAAGCTCGCCTATGCCGACCGCAGCGCCCATCTCGGCGACCCGGACTTCTGGCCGGTGCCGGTCGCCGGGCTCACCTCGAAGGCCTATGCGGCGGCGTTGCGTTCGCGGATCGACCTCCAGCGGGCGCGGCCGGCGGTCGAGATCAAGCCGGGCCAACCGGCGCCCTACGAGAGCGGAGAGACCACCCACTACTCGGTCATGGACCGGGCCGGCAACGTGGTCTCGAACACCTATACCATCAACTTCGGCTACGGCGCCGGCATCGTCGCCACCGGCACCGGCATCCTCTTGAACAACGAGATGGACGACTTCTCGGCCAAGCCCGGCGTGCCCAACGCCTACGGGCTGATCGGCGGCGAGGCCAACGCCATCGCGCCGATGAAGCGACCGTTGAGCTCGATGACTCCGACCATCGTCATGAAGGACGGCCAGCCGTTCCTCGCCACCGGCAGCCCCGGCGGCGGCCGCATCATCACCACCACACTGCAGGTCATTATGAACGTCATCGATCACGGCATGAACGTGGCCGCCGCCACCGCGGCGCCGCGGGTGCATCACCAGTGGTTGCCGGACCGGCTTCGCGTCGAGCGGGGCCTGAGCCCCGATACGGTGCGCCTGCTCAGCGCCAAGGGTCACGGCGTGGTGGTCAAGAACGCCATGGGCAGCACCCAGTCCATCATGCGCACCGCGGACGGCTTCCTCGGGGCGTCCGACCCGCGCCGTCCTGGCGCTCTCACGCTCGGCTATTGACGGCGGCATTCGGCCGGCCCGGCCGGTGGCGGCGTTTGGCGGTCCCGGGTCGCTTGCGAGCGCCCGGGCGCGGTTGATTTGGCCGAGGCGCCGGGCTATGCAGGGGGCCACGCCGTTGGGGTTCGACGGCGCCCGTCACGTGTGGGGAATCGATGAAGGCAGTCATGCTGGCCGCCGGCGTCGGCGTGCGGATGGGCGCCGAGTCCACCGGCCCGCCGAAGGTCATGCTGCGCTTCGGCGGAAGGTCCTTGCTGGACCGCCACATCGAAATCCTGCAAGCCGTAGGCGTCGACGAACTGGTGCTGGGCGTCGGATACCAGGCGGAGGTGATCGAAAGCGAGATCGCGGGTCTGGGGGCGGAAGCGTTCGTGCGCACAGTCTTCAACCCCAGGTATGAAGAAGGCAGCCTGCTCACCATGCTGGCGCTTGGCGAGGCCATGGGCGGCGGCGACGTACTGTTGATGGACGGCGATGTCTTGTACGACCGACGCTTGATGCAGCGGCTGATGGCAAGCCGCCACCGCAACTGCTTCCTCATCGACCAGGATTTCGAGCCCGGCGACGAGCCGGTGAAGCTGTGCCTGCGCGACGGCGCCATCGTGGATTTCCACAAGAAGGTCGGCGACATCGACTTCGATTCCTGCGGCGAGTCGGTCGGCTTCTTTCGCTTCGAGCCGGCGGTCGCGGTCGAGATCTTGGCGGCGGGTGAGGCCCATGCCGCGGCCGGCCGCCACGACTTGTGGTACGAGGAGGCGATCCGCGACGTGCTGCTCGAGGCGCCGAATCGCTTCGGCTACGAGGACATCACCGGCCTGCCATGGATCGAGATCGACTTTCCCGAGGACATCCGGCGCGCCGAGTCCGAGGTGTTGCCACGGCTCAGCGATTAGAGCGTTATCCGATTAGGCGGCGCCAGCCCGGGGCCAAACTTTCGCCGCGATCCGGTGCTAAAACCGGTACCGGTTCCATGACACAAACCGTTCCGGTTCGCTATAATCCGTAGGTTTCCAGGACCGGCGCAGCAGAAGCAGGGGGGTCGGTTTGTTGAGAACGATCTTGGCGGCAGGCATCGCCGGGGCTCTATGGGTCGCCGCTTCGCCCGGGGCCGCACAACAAGACAGGCTCACGCTCGCCTATGACATCATCCTGAGCGGCGCCACCAAGATGGGCAACATTCGCATGGAAATCTACCCGGACGCGGACGCCGGGGTCCTGGTGGTCGAAGGCGAGCAGCACATCAGCATCTTGGGCCGGAAGGTCGACATCACGTGGACCGAGAAATGGCGCGACGACCGGCTGGTCGCCTACGATGGCAAGTCGGACATCAACAAGCTGAACCGAAAAGCCAACTACACGATCAGCCTCAGGGAGAACGGTGAGTACTCGGTGCTCACGGTGAACGGCACGGCGCAGAGGGTTCCGGCGGACATCGCGCCGCGCAGCTTTTGGCGCAAGGGCAACGTGGTCGGCCGTACGGTGTTCTTCGACATCGACGACGGCAAGGTCTCCGAAGAGGCCCCGTTTCTGGACGGCGAACGCGAGATCGAGTTCAAGGGCAAGGATCGCAAGACCGAGTTCTGGAAGATTCGCGGTGAGAAGAGCCGGGATTTCTGGTTCCTCGACGCCAATGACGTGCTGGTCAAGTATCAGCGCCCGCGGGGCCCCACGTGGTACACTTATGAGCTCACCAGCATAGAATAGCGCGCCCAAGGATACGCTGCGGCGCCTCGACGCCAGGGCAAGACCGGCGGCGGAGTCAAGTTGTTCACTCGACACGGGCGCCGTTTAGTGCGATAGGGGGAAAGAGGCGTATGGCGATGAGCTGTCGGAACCAGATTCGCAGCGCGCTTGTGGTCGTGGTGGCGCTCGCCGCATGGCTCGACCCCGGAGCCTCGCAGGCCGCCCAGCGAGAGTTCACCTACAAGTTGATGCTCGGCAGCAAGAAGATGGGGACGCAGGTCATTCGGGTGGCCGCGGTCGACCTAACCAACAACGGCTTCGACGTCAGAACGCGGATGAATATCGACTTCTCGCCCTTCATCTTCATCAATGTGAAGGTGCAGCAGGTGACGCGCGAGGTGTGGCGGGACGGCCGGATCGTTGGCTTCGAATCGAAAACCAACGACCGCGGCGATAAGTTTCATGTCCAGGCGAAGCCGGATGGCGACCGCCTGGTGGTCACCGGTAGCGAGGATACCTGGTCGGCTTCACACGCGGCGGCCCCCACCAGCTACTGGTACGAGCCCCTATTCAAGGGGCGCAACCAGTTCTTCGATACCAAGACCGGCAAGGTGCGGGACTCGAAGTTGGAGTTCGTGGACATGGCCGAGGTCACCTACCGTGGCCGCCGGTATCCGGTGCGCCACTACCGCCTGGCCGATGACAAGAAGTCGCGGGAGTTCTGGTACTTCGAGACCGGCGTCCTGTACATGACGCGCTATAAGGAGCAAGGGAGCAGCGTCATCTACGTGCTCCAATAGGTGTTGCGGTTGTTGCCTTCGATCACCGCGTCCGCGGACTCCGCCGGTAAGCCATGGCGCCGCCCCCGACACAAGGCCGTCCGAATGGCCATCGCCGCGGCGCTGTTGGCCGGACTCGTTGCTCCGCCCGGGTCGACCCAGGACCGGCCGTCCGAGTCCAAGCTGGTGAGCAGCCTGTTCTTCCACATTCTGCGAAGCGACCGGCACATCGGCACCGCCCATGTCGAGATATCCTGGGCAAACGGGTTTCTCGACGTGCGCAGCAAGACCGAGGTGTTGATCCAGCTCGGCGACGCCACCGCATATGACTTCTTCCAGCAGGCACACGAAGTCTGGCGGAACGGTCGTCTCATGTCGTACGAGGCCAAGACCAATGACAACGGCGTCGAGAAACTGGTCGAGTTCCGGGGCGGCGCGCGCGGGCCGTTGCTGATCGCCAACGGCAAGGCCCAGATCGTGTCTCGCGACATCGTGCCGACCAGCCTTTGGCACGAAACGGAGATAAAGCGCAGTCAGTTCTTCGACGCCATGCTGGGCCTGTTGCATGAGGTCAAGGTGAGCGACCCGTTGGAGGCGACGATCAAGGTCAGGGGGAAGTCCATGGAGACCAGCCTCTACACCATCACCGGCGACATCCAACGCAAGCTCTGGTACCTGCCGAACGGCACCCTGGTGCAGCAATCGCTGATCGCGCCGGACGGATCGGAGGTCCTCTACAAACTGCGCTAGACCGCCGGCGCGGCATCGACCAGCGGGGTCAGGAACTATCACCCCATGTCGCGATCGATCTTTGCCCTCGAGCTGCCCTGGGACCAACGGCTGGCGCGGTGGCTGGTGGCCCCTCTGGTGGCCACGCCGGTGCATCCCAACCACCTGACCACGCTGGGGCTCCTCATCGGACTCACCGGCGCCGTCCTCATGGCCCAGGGCGGCGAGTTCATGGCCTGGGGCGCGGGCTTGTTCATGTTGGCCGCATTCATGGACCACGTCGACGGCGAGCTGGCGCGACTGGCCAACAAGACCAGCCGCTTCGGCCATTATTACGACCGGGTCTGCGCTGCCACCAGTTACGTCGCCGGCTTCATCGGCATGGGCCTGGGTTTGCGGCACGGAGCGCTGGGCGGCTGGGCGATCCTGATCGGCATCGCCGCCGGAGTCTCCATCACGGCTATCTTTATGGTGCGCACCGCGATCGAGCGCCGGGCCGGCGGATCGGCCATCAAGCAACCCAACTTCCTAGGTTTCGAGATCGAGGACATCCTTTATGGCTTCGGGCCGATCATCTGGCTTGGCTGGCTGGCACCGGTGCTGACCGCCACGGCGGTGGGTGCGCCAGTCTTCCTCATGTGGTCGCTCATTGAGCTGCGCCGGCATGGCGCGGCGGCGAGCCGGTAAGGTTAGCGCATTATCCGATCACGTTGAATCGGTTCCCGCCCGCGCCTCCATCCGACCACCCATAGCATACGATCCCGTGGGTGGCCGGGTGGGGGCGTGGGCCGGTTCAGCCTGAACGGATAACGGGCTAGCGGCCGGTTGGCGGCGCGCGAAATTGCTGGTAATGTCGCCCGCCCTGTGAATTTATGGCGCCGTTGGCGCAACGGATCCGGGCCCGCGGTACCGGTCCGCGACCGGTAACGGTCAGGGTGACGAAGGGGGGAAGCATGGCCGCAAGGCCGTCCCGGGACGAGACATCCGAGCTGCGCGTGGTGCTGGCGCAGCCGCGCGGATTTTGCGCCGGCGTCGAGCGGGCCATCGAGATCGTGGAGATGGCGCTGGAGAGGTACGGTGCGCCGGTCTATGTGCGCCATGAGATCGTGCACAACAAATACGTGGTCGAGAACCTGCGCGCCAAGGGCGCGGTGTTCGTCGAGGAGATCGACGAGGTCCCGGACGGCGGCGTCACCGTGTTCAGCGCCCATGGCGTCGCCCAGGTGGTCGAGAGCGAGGCCGAGAGGCGGCTTCTACCGGTCATCGACGCCACCTGCCCGCTGGTGTCCAAGGTGCATAAGGAAGGCCAGCGGTACGCCGCCAAGGACTATGAGGTGATCCTGATCGGCCATGACGGGCATCCGGAGGTGGAGGGCACGATGGGGCGGATTCCCGGCGGCTGTCATCTGGTGGAGACCGTCGAGGACGTGGCCAAGCTCAAGGTGAAGTCCCCCGACCGGCTGGCCTATGTCACCCAGACCACCTTGAGCGTCGACGACACCCGCGACGTGATCGAGGCGCTGACCGAGCGGTTTCCGTCGATCGTCGGGCCCGACGTGAAGGACATCTGCTATGCCACCCAGAACCGGCAGGTCGCGGTCCGCGAGCTGGCCAAGCAGGTTGACCTCCTGTTCGTGGTAGGCGCCCGCAACAGCTCGAACTCGAACCGCCTGCGTGAGATTGGCGAGGAGATGGGCACGCCGAGCTATCTGATCGACGACGCCTCGATGCTCGATCCGTCCTGGCTCGAGGGCGTGCACTCGGTGGGCGTCACCGCCGGGGCGTCGGCCCCGGAAGTGCTGGTTCAGGCGCTGATCGACCGGCTCGGTGAGTTCGGCGACGTCGCCGTCGAGACCCTGCCGGGCGTGCAGGAGAGTATCCAGTTCAAGCTGCCGCGCCAGCTGGTCGAGGCGGCGGATTAGGTGTTGGGCCGCCGGCACCGGGGACGGGGCCGGCGGCAGCGGCAATCAGCGAGCGTTGAAGGGACAAGTGAAACCGTGGGTGTTCCTCTGTTACAGCAGCTGCGCGTCGGCGCCTACCTGATCGGGAACCGCCTCCGGGGCAACGACAAGTACCCCTTGGTGCTGATGCTCGAGCCCTTGTTTCGATGCAACCTGGCCTGCCCGGGCTGCGGCAAGATCGACTATCCGGACTCGATCCTGAACCTGCGGCTTACTTACGAGGAATGCATGGCGGCGGTCGACGAATGCCCGGCGCCGATCGTCTCGATCCCGGGCGGCGAGCCCCTCTTGCACAAGGAGATCGCCGACATCGTCGCCGGCATCCTGCGGCGCAAGAAGTTCGTCTATCTGTGCACCAACGCGCTCCTCATGGAGAAGAAGCTGCACCTGTTCCGGCCGAGCCGGTATTTCACCTGGTCGGTGCATCTCGACGGCGACGAGGCGCATCACGACAAGGCGGTCGATCAGGCCGGCACTTACCAGGTGGCGGTGGCGGCAATCCGCAAGGCGAAGCGGCAGGGCTTCCGGGTGAACATCAACTGCACCCTGTTCGATGGCGCTGATACCGCGGCGATAACCGATTTCTTCGATGTCGTGAGCGGCGAGCTGGACATCGACGGGATCACGGTGTCGCCGGGCTACGCCTACGAGCGGGCGCCCGATCAAGAGCACTTCCTCAACCGGCACAAGACCAAGCAGTTGTTCCGCGACCTGTTCCGCCGCGGCCGGGGCCGCGGCTGGCGGCTCAGCCAGTCAGCGCTGTTCCTCGATTTCCTGGCCGGCAACCAGACCTATCGGTGCACGCCCTGGGGCAACCCGACCCGCAACGTGTTCGGCTGGCAGAGGCCGTGCTACCTGTTGGGCGAGGGCTACGCCGACAGCTTCCAGGAGCTGATGGAGACCACCGAGTGGGACCAGTACGGCACCGGCAACTACGAGAAATGCGCCGACTGCATGGTGCATTGCGGCTACGAGGCTACCGCCGTCGCCGACACCTTGCGCCGGCCCTTGACCGCCGCCCGGGTGGCGTTCCGCGGCCCGAAGACCGAAGGGCCGATGGCGCCGGAGATCCCGCTGGCCGCCGCGCGCCCGGCGGATAACGTGTTCGAGCAGCATGTCATGGAGGTCATGGCCGGCATCCAGCCGACCAAGCGCGACCAGCGCTGGCTCGACGCCAAGAACATCAAACTGAGCGAGAAGGCCGAGGCCAAGGCCGGAAACGCGGCCGCCGTCTGACGCAACGCGGCCCAGCTAGTGTAATATTCTACCACAAATACATGAAGATCACCAAGGTATATTTATAATAACTACATACATTCTTCCTTATTACTTCTTAGTGTCCTTTGTGTCTTGGTGGTGAATCTTCTCTGATTTCCGCCGCGGCACAAAACCTTGAAATTGCGACACTAGACCCGGAAGCGGAACACCTCCCCGTCGCGCACCACCTGGCCTGCCGTGGGCGCCGCGAAATGGGTGCCGATCACCAGCACCGGCGCGTCGGCGCAGCGTCGCAGCAGGTCCAGCCGGGTTTGACGCGCGGCGTCCGGGTCGTGGTCGGTGGCGGCGGCCCAGTCGGGCCTGGTCATCTGACACGGGTGGTGAATGCTATCGCCGGTGATGACCGCCTGCTCGCCCCCCGATTCGATCCACACGCTCACATGGCCGGGGGTGTGGCCGGGGGTCGGCTCCAGCCGCACCTCGTCCGCGACCACGTGATCGGTCTCGACCAGATCCGTGAGCCCTGCATCGATCACCGGGCGCACGGAATCGCCGATGGCGTCGCCGAAACGCTGGTCAGCCAATTTGCGCTGCCAATGCGCCCATTCCTGGCTTGCCATCAGATAGCGGGCGTTCATGAATGTCGGCACCCATCGGCCCTCGACCAGCATGGTGTTCCAGCCCACGTGATCGACATGCAGGTGGGTGCACAGCACCGTATCGATCGACTGCGGCGGGCATCCAGCGGCGGCCAGGTCGTCCAGGAACGATCCCTGCAACATGTTCCAGCCGGGGATCGAGCGCGGCTTGTTATTGCCGATGCAGGTGTCCACCAGGATGCGCCGGTCCCTGGTCTCCAGGAGCAAAGCATGGATGCTCATGATCAGCCGCCCGTCCCCGTCCATGAAATGCGGCTTGAGCCAGCGCATGGGCCGGACGTTTTCCCGGGTGGCGTCGGGCAGGATGAACGAGGTACCGCCCGCGACCTCCATTTCGACGATGCGGGTGATCCTCACCGCGCCAATCTGCCAACGATTCATCCCGTTCTCAGGCTGGGCGCATGCCGCCGGGCAGCCATCTCAGCCGGCAACCGCGCGCACGACGCGGAGCACACGGCAAAGCGCCGGTCTATCTTGCCGGCACCTTATAGAGTATGTAAGGCAGCTCTATCTTTACGGGGCCTTCCTGATCCTCGATTATGAACTGAATGAATTCATCGGCTCCCTTGGGAAGTAAAAAAACGTCGTCACTTAACTTAGCTCTACGAATATAAGATTGTCCGGTTAATATACCTGCTACATTGTTTTCCTTATATTCATTGGGATCTGTATACGCGATCATGGAACCATACCCGCGGCCTCCGGAAAAAAAGATCAGGACGCCGCCTTGGTTTCCGATAATTTTTTGTTTTGGCTTGAACCAATTGAACATATCGATGACAAACTGGTTTGCGAACTTGATATCGCCGTTTGAAAACTTCTTTGCCGGTTCCTGGTACTTCCCGTAATCCTCCCATTTATCGGGCAGCTCCTCCAAGAACTCATTGAACCTGCTGTTGAAAAACTTGAAGGCGCTCTTGAAAAGCTTAAAATAGATTATTGCCCCTTCCATGGTCGGCCGTGGCCCTTTCTGTGTGGTCCATTCCATCACATTGAGATTTTCGCCGCCCGATATCTGGCGCGTTTTGGTTCTCTGCCTGATTTTCTTGAGAAACGCCGTGGCGTACTCGACTTCGTCCGCGCCTGAAGTCCGCCTTCTCTGAACATTCCAGAAATTCTCGCCGGCCTTTGCCGATACTGTCCCAATCGATCCCCGGCTTGAGGCCATTCGATGATCGAGCAGCGCGGAACGCGATAGGGCGCTCGGCGCCCCGGTGTGAGCCGGTACCGGCGCCGCCGAAAGCCCGAGGACAGCCCCGAGTGCGACGGCACAGGCGAGCCAGCCGGTCGAGCGCGCTGGCGCCTCGGCCGGTGTCGCCGGGAGGCGGAAAACGCGACGCCCGCGGCGACCGACTGGCCGCATGCCGCGCAAGACAGCCATCGATCAGGCAACCCCCCGACCTGCAACGGTACTCCCCGGCCATTGTGCCGAGTGGCCGGGCCGGTTGCAACCTGGCAGACGCGGCCCCGGCACACTGGGCCCCGGCTGATGGCCGGGTGACGGCGCCCTGGGATTGCTCAGCCCGCGTCGGCGCCGCCGTCGGCGGGCTCGGCGATCGCGCTCGCCGACCCGGCGCACCGCCTTGTCCCGGCCGGCTAAAAGCCGCCGGCGTTCGTCTTCCGAGAGCTGCGGCTCGAAGCGGGCCTCGCGCCGGGCTCGTGGCGGGTTGCCCCCGCTGGGGCCGCAAGCTTATGATCGCAAGGGGTGGCGACGGTCCAAGAAATGGCGTTTCCGGGCCGAACTGCCGTATCGGGACGCCATGGAAGGTGGCAAACAAGCGTCTCGATTGAACGCGGAATCGGCCTGTAGTCCGCGGCAGTCATGGCGACCCGGGGGCGGCGAGATCGAGGTGTCCCATACGCTTTTCAAAGGCGCCCGCGCCATGCGGCGGGGCCGGCCCGGACAGGACGGGACCACCGACGGGGAGACGACGGCCCCGGTCAAGGCGTTGGTTGCCAAGGACTTCGTCATCCTGGCGGCGCTGCCGATATCGTTCGCCGTCGCTTGGACGCTGCCGGCGCCGCTATTCCGCGGCCTGGCTCGCGCCTTCTCGCCGCTGGCGGCGCGCGCGATGGCCACCCGCAACCGGCCGGTGATCGAGCGTATGGAGCGCCTGGTGGGCGATCGGCCGTTGGCCCTTTCGCCGGCGGCCGTGGTCCAGGAGTCGATTGCGGGCCATGCCGAGGAATACCTTCAGGTGTTGCGGGAATATCGGCCGTTCGGCTGGCGCCCCATCATGTACCTGGAAGGCCGCGCGCACGTCGACGCGGCGCTGGAGCGCGGCTACGGGGCGATCCTGTGGATGGGTTACTTCTCGTTCGCCGGCCTGGTCGCCAAGAAGGCGCTGCACCGGGATGGAATCCCTGTCAGCCATCTGAGCCATCCGACTCACGGCTTCTCGCGCTCGCGCCTGGGCATCCGCTACATCAACCGCATCCGCGGCCGGATCGAGGAGCGCTACCTCGGCGACCGGGTGATGCTGTCGCTGGACGGCGCGGCAGCGGCCATGCGGGCGCTGCACCGGCGGCTGCGCGACAACCAAGTGGTCTCGATCACCGTGCGCGAGCGCGCCTTGCACCCCGCGACCACCCCGTTCCTCGACGGCACCATCCGGGTCGCCACCGGCGCCGCCGACCTCGCCCATGCCACCAAGGCGGCGCTGCTGCCAGT
>JBHICX010000007.1:0-21247 GCA_046759805.1 Kiloniellales bacterium
TGCGGGCCGCCGGCGTCTCGACAAGCGCGTGGCGGCGTGACAGTTTGGCGGCGGAGGACATCGCGATGTCCAACGACCTGGTCATGCCGTCCGCCTGTGAGTTGGTCGAGGGTTACCGTGACGGCAGGCCGTCCCCGGTCGCGGCCACCAAGGCGGCCCCCCCCTTTGTCATGCCGGAGCTGAGAGGACCCGGCCCGCCATGAGCGACAAGCTCAATCCGGTGATCCTGTCGGGCGGCGCCGGGACGCGGCTGTGGCCATTGTCGCGGCTGTTGGACCCGAAGCAACTGCAGCCGCTTACCTCGCCGCTGAGCCTGTTGCAGGAGACCGCGCGTCGGGTCGATGACAAGACCCGCTTCACGGCACCGCTGGTGGTCTGCAACCACGAGCACCGCTTCGGGGTGGCCGAGCAGCTGCGCCAGCTCGACATCCAGCCGCGGGCCATCCTATTGGAGCCCGAAGGCCGCAACACCGCGCCGGCGATCGCCTGTGCGGCGCTGTTCTTGCACGCCCGCGACCCGGACGCCGTCCTGCTGGTGCTGCCCTCGGACCATGTGGTGCGCGACCACGCCGCGTTCCTGGCCGCGGTCGAGCGGGCGGTGGCGGCGGCGGGCGCCGGCTTCCTGGTGACCTTCGGGATCACCCCGAAGCGGCCGGAAGCCGGCTATGGCTACATCGGCCGCGGCGTCGCGCTGGACGGTATCGACGGCTGCTTCCGGGTCGCGCGCTTCACCGAGAAGCCGGACCGGAGGTCGGCGCAGGCCCTGCTTGAGAGCGGCGAGTACGCCTGGAACAGCGGCATGTTCGTGCTGCCGGCGGCGGTTTATTTGCAGGAATTGGAGCGCTTGCAGCCGACGCTAGTCACGGCCTGCCGGGACGCCGTGGCGCGGGCTCGCCGGGACCTCGACTTCCTGCGCCTGGACGAGACGGCGTTCAAGGCCGCGCCGTCGGTGTCCATCGACTATGCGGTGATGGAGGTGACCGAGCGCGCGGCGGTGGTGCCGGCGGAGCTAGGCTGGAGCGATATCGGCTCCTGGTCGGCGCTGTGGGAGCTCGGCGACAAGGATGCCCAGGGCAACCGGCTCATCGGTGACGTGATGGTCCACGACGTCACCGGCAGCTACCTGCGCAGCGAAGGTCGCTTGGTCGCCGCGGTCGGCCTCACCGACGCGGTGGTTGTGGTGACCGACGACGTGGTGTTCGTCGCCTCGCGGGACCGCGCCCAGGACGTCAAGGCGCTGGTCGAGCGGCTCGATAAGTCGGGCCGGCCCGAGGCGGCGTTGCCGGCCAAGGTGTACCGCCCCTGGGGCCATTACCAGAGCATCGAGAGCGGCGAGCGCTATCAGGTCAAGCGCATCGTGGTGAAGCCGGGGGCCAAGCTGTCGCTGCAACTGCACCGCCATCGGGCCGAGCACTGGGTGGTGGTGAACGGCACCGCGCGGGTGACCCGGGGCGAGGAGGTGTTCGAGCTCCAAGCCAACCAGTCGACCTACATCCCGGCCCAGACCCCGCACCGGCTGGAGAACCCGGGCAGCGAGCCGTTGAGTCTGATCGAGGTTCAATCGGGCAGCTATCTCGGCGAGGACGACATCGAGCGCATTGCCGACGACTACGGTCGCGACGCCGACCAGGACTGAGGCCACGGCCGCAAGCGCGGGCTTGGTCCGGGGGCCATCGTGCGCTAAGACCCTGGGCAACGGTCAGCATGGAGGGCATCGTGGGCGTCCTCGTCACCGGCGCCGCCGGGTTCATCGGTTTTCACGTGGCCAGGGGGCTCATTCAGCGCGGTGAGCGGGTGGTCGGCGTCGACAATCTGGTGCCGTACTATTCGGTCGAGCTGAAGCGCGCGCGCCTGGCGCAACTCGACGGCGAAGGCCGATTCACCTTCCTTGAGGTCGATGTCGCCGACCCGGAGGCGATGGCCGGCGTGTTGGCCGCGCATCCGGACATCGACCGGGTGGTGCATATGGCGGCACAGGCCGGGGTGCGCTACTCGCTGGAGAACCCGCACGCCTATGTCCGCGCCAACGTCGACGGCCAGCTGGCGATCCTGGAGCTGTGCCGCCGCCTTTCCGGGCTCCGGCACTTGGTCTATGCCAGCTCGTCCTCGGTCTATGGCGGCAACCGGAGGCTACCGTTCGCCGCCGCCGACCGGGTGGACGACCCGGTCTCGCTTTATGCCGCGACCAAGCGGGCGGCGGAGCTGATGAGCCAGGCCTACGGCCACCTGTTCGCCATTCCCATGACCGGCTTGCGCTTCTTCACCGTCTATGGCCCGTGGGGGCGGCCGGACATGTCGGCCTACATCTTTACCCGCGCGATCTTCGAGGAGAAGCCGGTCCCGGTGTTCAATCGCGGCGAGATGAAACGCGACTTTACCTATATCGACGACGTGGTCCAGGGCGTGCTGGCCGCCATCGACCGGCCGCCGACCGGCGCCGACGGAGGGCCGCCGCATCGGCTCTATAACCTCGGCCATCATCGTAGCGAGGAGCTGATGCGCCTCATCGGGCTCATTGAGCAGGCGGTCGGCCGCAAGGCTCGGATCGAGTTCCTGCCGATGCAGCCGGGCGACGTGAAGGAAACCTACGCCGACATCGAGAGCGCGCGCCGCGACTTGGGTTTCCATCCGCGGACCAGCATCGACGAGGGCATCCCCCGCTTCGTCGAGTGGTTCCGGGCCTATCACCGGCTTTGACCCGGCCCCCGCCGGTCCGGCCTCACTCCGACCAGTTGTCCAAGATCCGCCGCCAATGGGCGTCGGCGTCGGCGATCCGGGCCTCCGGGTCCTGGGCGAAGAGCCGCTTCACGTAATGGTTGGCGTGCAGATAGAGCCTGCCGTCGATGATCAGGAAGGCGCTCGGGTCGATCGGATACATCTGGCCCTGGGAGATACCGTAGGCGGAGTACCCGCCGTAGCGTGGCGCGAAGCGCCGGGGCTCGGCGGCGAAGGCGTCGCGGTTGGCCGGAGTCGAGAACAGCCACACCGCCCCGTTCCAGAAATAGGGGTAGCGGGCGCTGCCGACCCGCGCCCGGCCCTCGCGGAAATAGGCAACCGCGTCGTAGCCCTCTATGGCCCGCCCGTAGGGGGCGTTCACCGGGTCTTTCGCCGCGGCCGGCCACGGCATCGTCAGCGCCAATGACAACACCGCGATCGCCAGGCCGCGGTTCCAAAATCCCGACCGAACGGGGTGGCGGGGAAGCCAGCCGGTAAACCCCGCCCCAGAAGAAGACTCAGCGGGCCGGCGGCCCGTCGGCACCGAAACGTTCATCGACGAAGGCCAGGATCTCCTCTACGCAGGCGTCGACGTCGAGGGCGCCGGTGTCGACCACCAGGTCGGGCCGGTCCGGCGGCTCGTAGGGGGCGGAGATGCCGGTGAAGTCGGCGATCTCACCGGCGCGGGCGCGTTTGTACAGGCCCTTGGGATCGCGCGCCTCACAGATGGCCAGATCCGCCTTGATGTAGACTTCGGCGAACTCGTCGCCGGCGGCCCGGCGGGCGCGCTCGCGATCGGTGCGGTAGGGAGAGATGAAGGCGGTGATGACTACGAGGCCGGAATCGGCGAACAGCGCCGCTACCTCGCCGATGCGCCGAATGTTCTCGGCCCGGTCCTCGGGCGCGAAGCCAAGATTGGCGTTGAGCCCGCGGCGCACGTTGTCGCCGTCTAGCACGTAGACCAGATACCCCTTGCGAAACAACGCCTGCTCGACGGCCATGGCCAGCGTCGACTTGCCGGCCCCCGACAGGCCGGTGAACCACAAGACGCCGCCCCGATGCCCGCTCCGCGCCTGGCGCGCCGCGACGGGGACGCGGTGGCTCACCTCGGCGACGTTGGTCGATCTGACCGTGATCAGTGGGCGCTGGTCCGGATAGCCCTCCATGTTGATGAGGCCGCCGCCGACGATTCGCCCGTCATCGACGAGCGCGAAGCGGCCGGTGCTGTCGATCACCCGCGCCTCGTCCAGGGCCAGCATGGCCTGGCTGCGCAACACCACCTCGGCAACCCCGTCGCGGGCAACGCCTTCGGCCAGAATCGCGGGAGATTCGCGCGAATCCGGGTTCTCGGTATCGATCACCCGCTCGATCTCCTGCACGCTCACCGGCGCTTCGCGGGTCGAAAGCCGCAGGCCGTACCGATTGCCGACCTCGAGCGGTTTGTCATCGAGCCAGAACAGCCGGGCCCGGAACACGCTGGTCTCAATCGGGGGGTCGCTCTCGTGGCTAGCGATCTCGCCAGGCTCGACGAAGATCGGCTCATCGAGTGTGATGCCGACATTGTCTCCGGTCGCCGCTTGCTCGATCTCGCCGCCGCCGCTCCAGGCCTCGATCATTGCCACCGTGGCTGTCTTGTTCGAGGGCGAGAATAAGAGCCGGTCACCGCGGCCGAGCCGCCCGCTCTCCACCCGGCCGATGAGGATGCGCCGTCCGTCCGACTTGCGCACCTCCGCCAGCGGTATGCGCAGCGACAGTTCGGTTCGGCGCGGCGGCGTCAACGAGTTCAGCGCCTGGACCAGCGTCGGGCCCCGGTACCACTTCATCCGCGCCGAGGGCTGGGCCACGTTGTCGCCGTCGCGTGCCGACACCGGAATGAACGCATCGACGGTCAGGCCGAGCCGGTCATGATGGGCCGAAATGTCCCCCACCAGGGCGTCGAACCGGGCCCGGTCGTAACCCACCAGGTCCATCTTGTTGATAATCACCAGAAGCTGTTTCAGGCCGAACAGCCACATCAGGGTGCGGCAGCGGTGGGTGTCCGGACCTACGCCCGCGGTGGCGTCGATCACCAGCACGCCGGCATCCGCCGCGCCGGCGCCGGTCATGCGGCGCAGTAGGTCGTGCGGGTCTCGAGCGTCGATGAGGACCAGCTCCCTGTGCCCGGTGCGCAACCGGGTCTCGGCGGGGTCGATGGGAGTGTACCGGTCGGGCTCGGCAGTGGCCGCCGCGGCCGAATCCGCCTGTTCCGCAGCACCTTTTCCCCGGCGCCGGCCTGGTGGCGGGGGTTGGCCGTCCCGCGACAAACGCTCGACCAGGGTCGTCCTGCCGTGCCGGGCCTGGCCGGCGAAGACGACACGAAGCGGTGCGACTGGGCCCGCCATTACCCTGTCCCGCTGGCCCGCCGACTGGGTAGGCCCGCGGCGTCGCGGTCACCGGCCAGGATCACCGCATAGGCGGCGATAAGCCAGGCGGTGGCCAGCCACCAGCTCTGCCAAATGCCGTAGCTCAGCCCGGCGATCACGCCGAAGGTCGCGAACACGGCGACGCCGCTTGCCAGCGCCGCCCGCGAAACGCTGTAGCGTTCGATGCCCAGCAGCAGCAGGGCGACGATTGCGGTCAACAACACCGCGCCGGGCAGGCCGAGTTCGAGCCACACCTGCAGCACACCGTTATGTGGGTGGAGCGGCAACAATTGTACCGTCAAGTCGGGCGACAACATGTCGTGTATCGTGATATGGCCGGCCTGGAACCAGCGCGAGGCGTCCAGGCCCCAGCCGCGCCACGGATGCTCGGCGATGCGCTCGGCGACGTAGGCCCACATGTGAAGGCGGTGCTGCAGCGACAGGGGCAGGGCGTCCATGCGCTCACCCAAGGTCGCCGCATGGAGCGCCAACTGCGGCAACAGGGGCGCGACGGCCGCCAACACCGCCAGCGCCACCGCCAGGATGCGAACCGAGCGCCGGCGCGTGACCCAGACCACCAGCCAGAAGGCGGCGCCGAAGGCCAGCGCGATCGGCACCACCGTCATGGTGAGCCCGAGGAACACCACGAACGCCGTGGCCAGGAATGCCGGCGCCACCACCGGGTGCCCCCACGGGCCGCGGTCGCGGGCCATCGCCGTCGCCGTCAGCCACACCAGCAACGAAGCGATCACGCTGCCCCGGTTCACCAGGTTGAGCGGATAGCCGGTGGTGCCGCCGGAGGCCTCGCGCAGGAACGTGTTGATGCGGGCCTGGCCGGCCCACTCCACCGCCAGCAGGGCGACGGTGATGAGTCCGGCGATGCTGAGCGGCCGGTACAGGGCCCGGGCGCCGTCGCGTGCTACCACCAGCGCCCCGGAGACCAGCACCAGCCCGGCGCCGAACAGGCCCGCCAGCTTCGCCACCAGGCGCAGACTGCCGAGCGGCTCGGGCGCCCACAGGACGCTGGCGCCCGCCCACAGCACCAGGCCGGCAAGGACCAGCGCCAGCGGCGAGCGAAGCACCAGTTGGGCCTGTTGCCGCACGTCGCGGTCCAGGATCAGCAACCCGGCGCCGGCGAGGAGCAGGATGACCATCGCCCGCGAGGCGAACAGCGCCACCGGCGGGATCGCCCAGGCGAGCGCCGCGAAGACGCTTGCCGGACGCGGCGGCGTGATGAGGCGGAAGGTCACCGGACGATTGGTCTTGGGCGTGATGGCGCCATCGACGTTGAGGGGGCCGGGAAGGGGCGCAGCACTCTATTGACATGCCGCCGGAAACGAAAGCCCGTTCCGTGGCCCCGGCGCCGTCCCTCGCCTGTTTTGATTGAGATCACCGGCGCTTCGCGCTAGGTGTCCTTGTGTGCGAGAGCCCGAACATCATGGGGTGTGAGTGGCGATGGTACCGGCGGAGTTTCCGGATCGGACGGTCTGCGTCATCGGCCTCGGCTATGTCGGATTGACGCTGGCGGTGGCCATGGCGCACGCCGGGTTCGAGGTCCACGGCGTCGAAATTCGCGACGACGTGCTGGAGCGGCTCGGCCGCGGCCGGCCGCATTTCCATGAGCCGGGGCTCGAGGAAGGTCTACGCCGGGCGGTCGAGGGCGGCTTGAGCTTCTCGAAATACATTCCGCCCGGCGGCGACGCACGGGTCTACATCATCACCGTCGGAACGCCGCTCGATGCCGACGGGCGCACGCGGCTCGACATGGTCGAGAACGTGAGTCGCGAGCTGTCCGGCCACCTGAAGGACGGCGACCTGGTCATCATACGCTCCACCGTGATGCTGGGAACCACGCGCCAGGTGGCGCTGCCGATCCTGCGCCGCGCCGGGGTCCGCTTCGACATCGCCTTCTGCCCGGAGCGCACGCTAGAGGGCAAGGCGTTGGAGGAGCTGCACCAGCTGCCGCAGATCATCGGCGGCGCCAGCATCGACGCCGTGGTCCGGGCCTCGCAGATCTTCGGCTTCCTGACCCCGACCATCGTCCGGGTCAGCCGGCTGGAGACCGCCGAGATGATCAAGCTCATCGACAACACCAGCCGCGACGTGCACTTCGCCTTCGCCAACGAGGTGGCACGGCTGTGCGACGCCGCCGGGATCAGCGCCGCCGAGGTGATCCGGGCCGGCGGTTTGGCCTACCCGCGCACCAACGTTTCCCTGCCGGGGCCAGTCGGCGGCCCCTGTCTCGGCAAGGACCCCTACATCCTGGCCGAGGGCCTGCGCGCGCTCGGCGTCGATCCGGAGCTGAGCCTGGCGGCGCGGCGGCTGAACGAGCGCCAGGCCGAGGAGGTAGCGGCGCATCTGGCGCGGGTGACCGCGGCGCTGCCCGGGTTTCCGGCCCGGCCGGTGGTGACCCTGATGGGCCTGGCGTTCAAGGGCCGCCCGGCAACCGACGATTTGCGCGGCACCACGGCGCGGCCGATCCTGGAGGCCTGCCGGCGCCATATCCCCTCGGCCCGCTTCCGCGGCTATGACGCGGTGGTGCGGGAATCGGAGATCCGGGACTTCGGCCTCGAGCCCTGCGTCAGCCTGGAGGATGCGTTCGCCGGCTCGAACCTGGTGCTGGTGTTGAACAACCACCCGGTGTTCGCAGACATGCCGGTGGAACGCCTGGCCGACCGGCTGGCCAGGCCGGGGCTCATCTACGACTTTTGGAACAACTTCGACGCCCGCGAGCTCAGGCTGCCCGAGGGCACCGGCTACATGGCGCTGGGCGCGCACGGCGTGGCCCGGATGCCGGCGGCCGCGGCGCCGGCCGACGAGGCGGCGTCGTGACCCACTACCTGGTCACTGGCGGCACCGGGTTCCGGGGCGCGGCGCTAGTCACCCGGCTCACGCGCGACGGCCACCGGGTGCGGGTTTTGGACAACAACTGGCGCGGCCCGGCGCGCCGGCTCGAGGCCGTGGCCCAGGACGTCGAGACGGTGGTCGCCGACATCCGCGATGCGGCCGAGGTCCGCTGCGCCGCCCGCGGAATCGATTGCGCCGTGCACCTGGCCGCGGTCCAAGGGACCGAGACCTTCTACCGGCAGCCGGAGCTGGTGCTCGACGTCGGCGTGCGCGGAATCCTGAACCTCATCGACGCCTGCCGCGCCGAGGCGATCGGCGATCTGGTGGTGGTCTCCAGCTCGGAGGCCTATCAGACCCCACCCGCCGTGCCGACCGACGAGACGGTGCCGCTTTGCATCCCAGACCTGCTGAATCCGCGCTATTCCTACGCCGGCAGCAAGATCCTGACCGAGCTGGTGGCGGTGAACTACGGTCGCACCGGCTTCCGGCGGGTGGCGGTGGTGCGACCGCACAATGTCTACGGCCCGGACATGGGTTGGCAGCACGTGATCCCGCAGTTGGCGGTGCGCGCCGCCGAGCTCGCCGCCGCCCAGCCGACCGGCAGGTTGCGCCTGCCGATCCAGGGGGACGGCAGGCAGCGCCGCGCCTTCGTCCACATCGACGACTTCACCGAGGGCATGGTCCGCGTGCTCGAAGCCGGCGAGCACCTGGGCGTCTATCACGTCGGCACGATGGAGGAGGTGAGCATCGCCGACCTCGCCGGCAAGGTGGCGGCCGCACTCGGCCGCAGCGCCGAGATCGTGGCCGGCCCGGCGCCGCCCGGCGCCACCCATCGGCGCTGCCCGGACATCGCCAGGATGCGCGCGCTCGGCTATGCCCCGAGGATCCCGCTCGACGACGGGTTGCCCGGGGTGGTGCGCTGGTACGCCGACAACCGCCACCTGCGGCCGGCGGCCGCGTGATGGACACGCAGGCACGGATCTTCGTCGCCGGGCACCGCGGCCTGGTGGGCGCCGCCGTCACGCGCCGGCTGGAAGCCGAGGGCCATACCCGGCTGGTGCTGCGCACCCATGATCAGCTCGATCTGTGCGATCGGGGGGCGGTCGATCGCTTCTTCGGCGACCAGCGGATCGACTATGTGTTTCTGTGCGCGGCTCGGGTCGGCGGCATCCTCGCCAACAAGACCTACCCGGCCGAGTTCATCCACCACAACCTGCGCATCCAGACCAACGTGATCGACGCCGCCTCTAGAACCGGCGTCAAGAAGCTCATGTTCCCGACCTCGTCCTGCATTTACCCGCAGCAGGCGGCACAGCCGATCGCCGAGGCGGCGTATCTGACCGGGCCGCTCGAGCCCAACGTCGCGCCCTATGCCGTGGCCAAGATCGCCGGCATCGAGATGTGCCGGGCCTACCGCAGGCAACACGGCTTCAACGCCGTCAGCATCGTGCCGTGCAACCTCTATGGGCCAGGCGACAACTTCGACCCTGAGGAGAGCCACGCGCTCGCCGGCATGATGCAGAAGTTCCACGCCGCCAAGCGAGAGCGCCGGCCGCGGGTGACGCTGTGGGGCACCGGGGCGCCGTATCGCGAGTACCTGCATTGCGACGACCTGGCCGACGCCATGGTGTTCCTGATGCACCACTACGACGAGCCGGAGATCCTCAATGTCGGCGCCGGCCGCGAGCTCAGCATCCGCGAGTTGGCCGGGCACGTGGGCGAGGCCGTCGGCTACGATGGAGAGGTGGTTTGGGACAGGACCAAGCCCGACGGCACGGAGCGCAAGCTCCTGGACGTGAGGCGGCTCAGCGCGATGGGCTGGCGCCCGCGCCGGGAGATGCGGGACGGCATCCGCGAGACCTACGCCTGGTACCTCAAGAGCGTGGCGAATCGGGCCTGACCCCTTTCACTTGTCATGCGGGCGGCGTCAATCCGGGTGGACGACGAAGATCGTGCGGGGGGCAAGCGTGCGCGTCCGGCCGTCGTTCGAGCGCACGCGGATGGCCAGGCGATGGGCGCCTTCGCCGACGGTGGTGCTGTCCCAGTAGAGCGAGAAGCCGACGTTGGGATGGTTGGGGTCGCTCGAGCCGGGCATCAGCTCGCGCACCCGGGGCCAGCCCCCGCCGTACTCGGCGCGGCCCACCGCCCGGCCGTCGACCAGGACCTCGACCTCGGCGACGCCGACCGCGTCGTCCACCGCCCAGCCCCAGACCTGGACCCGGCCCTCGACCCGATCGCGGCGCTGCGGTCGGGCGATGTAGGCTGCCGGCAGGGTGGCGCAGTTGCCGGGCCCCGGCGCCGGGGCGTGCCGGGCCGCGGTCCGTGGCCCGTCGGGCCCGCGCACCCGGCCGCTATAGATCAAGAAGTAGCGGCTGCCGGCCGGCAGCTCGAGGTCGTCCACTTGGCGCAGCCCGTCGAACACCGAGCACAGCCGGGCGCGCCAGGCCAGCTCGCGATGGGCGTTGAACCAGAAGCGCCGGTCCTCGTGCACGATCAGCGCCGTGGCACCGGCCTGCTCGCGGCGCAGGCTGGCCTCGTCGAGGCGCCAGAGGACGTATTGCAGCTGATAGCCGTCCTTCAAGTTGCGGCGATGGTCCAGCACGTAGACCTTTTGCCCGGGCTGGAGGATGAAATCCAGCGCCGAGGCCACCCGGTAATGGCCGCCGACCAGCACCGCCCGTCCGCCCTCCGCCGCCGCGAGGTCGGTGCGCAAGAGGCCCGCCACCCGGTCGGCCAGTTGCGACCAGGCGATCAGGTCGTGGTGGCGCACCTGGCGCACCAGGCGATCGGCGAACGGGGCGGCGGGCCAGGCCGCCGTCGCCAGGTAGATGAGCGCGCCGCACACGACGAGCCCGCCGGTCACCGGAATGAGCGCGGCGAGACCGCGGCGCAGCCCGCGGCCCAGCGCCTTGGCACCGCCGGCGGCGAAGCGGCGCAGGGCTTCGGGCAGCAACACCAACAGCGGCACATAGCCGGCGGCCGGCCAGTGCAGGTTGAAGTGCTTTTGGTCCGCCCAGGGATTGAGCACCAGGTAGAACCCCAGATAGACCGCGGCACAGATCGCCATCAGGGCGCGCCCGTCGTCGCCCTTCCAAGCCCGGCGGGCGGCGTCGATGAGCGTCGCCATGAGGGCGACGAACAGCAACGGGGTGACCGCAATCGCCTGCTCCAGCGGAAAGCGCAGGCCCCTCGCCTGGAACTGCCAGGGGTTGCGGTCCACGACCTGGAACTGGAACGAGGCGAACCCGGTCTCAAGATTGAAGATCAGGATCGGCAACAGGCCAAGCACCGCCAGGGCGGTCGCCAGCCACAGGCCCTGGCGTCGCCACAGGGCGCGGCCGCGGCGGGTCAGAACCAGGTAGGCGAATAGCCCCAGCACGAACGGCACGAATCGGTAATGGGTGGAGAAGCCGAGGCCGCAGAACAGCCCCGCCAACAGCCAGTGGCTCAAGTCGTCGGTGCGTCGCGCGCGCTCGAAGCTGGCCAGCGCCAGCACCCCGAACAGGAGCATGGGGATGTCCTGGAACGCCAACACGCCCATGAGCGCCGTGATCGGCATGATGAGCGACGCGCCGGCCGCCAGTACCGCGTCGCGCCGCCCGACCAGGGGGTGGGCCAGGGTGTAAATGGCGAATGGGAAGGCGGCGCCGATCATCAGATACGCGAGCCGCACCCCGAGCCGGGTGTCGCCGGCCACGAGCGTGCCGATGCGCACCAACAGGGCGGTCATGAACGGCTTGTCGGCGTAGCCGACATCGAGCCGGGAGGACGCCTGCCAGTAATAGGCCTCGTCCCAGAACAGGTCGAGGTTGGCGGCGATGACAACCTTGGCCGCGGTGACCGCCAGGTAGAACGCGACCATGGCCCAGATGAGCATGTGGCCGCCGGCCTCCCCGGCATGCGGGGAGAGGCCCGGCGCCGCATGGGTCCGCGGGTCGGCCACCGGCGGGTCCTTCAAGACGGCGGCGTGGCGCCGCCGTCGGGCCGCCGCTCCATCACCACCAGCAGACGGAACGCCATCAGCGGGCCGAGCAGCGGCTCGAGCCTGTCCTCCAGCCACAGGATCGGCCCGACCGCCGCCGCCGGGAGCAGGCTCCAGGCCTGGAAGCCGCCCGACAGCGGGTAGGCGAAGAAGCTCAAGCGGCGCAGCGTCACGATTGCGAACTCGGGAAACGCCGCCTCGAAGCGTCGGCGGTGACGGCCGAGCATGAGGGTCGGGATCGCCTGGTTGGCGTCGAACGGCTGATGCCGGCTTGCGTCCGCCGCCCCGGCCAGCGGGTCGGTGCGCAGGGCCACCGGCTCGTGGTGCAGGACGGCATAGAACACCCAGCTCAATGGCGTGATCGCCGGCTCCAGCATGATCAGCCGGCCGCCGGGCCGCAGTACCCGCGCCGCCTCGGCGATGAAGGCGGCCGGCCGCGCCAGGTGGTGCAGCACGTCCAGCCCGATGAGGTTGGCCATGCTGGCCTCCGGGAACGGCAGGCGATGGGCGTCGCAGACCAGGTCGAGCCAGGGCGCAAACAAGACGTCGGTGGAGATGGCGTCGCCGAGGAAGTCCTTGGAGTGGCCGGCGCCGCCGCCGATCTCCAGGGTCCGCCCCGGCACGCACTCAGCCGCCATGCGCCGGTGGTAGTCGCCGTAGACCGCGCGCAGACCCGGCTTGGCCCGCCACCGCTGGCGGTGCTGGGCGATCAGCGGATGCGGTTGCATCAGATCGCCTTCATCTTGCGCCAGGCAATGCCTACGGCCCGCGCCAGCCGGACCCCGTGACGGAAGCGAAACGGCGCGATCTCCGAGGCGCCGTAGCGCCGGGCATGGTAGCGGATTGGGATCTCGATGATCTTCAGGTGTTGTTTGGTTGCCCCCAAGATCAGGTCGAAGTCACCGAACGGGTCGAACTCGCCGAAATAGGCGCGGTCCTCGACGATCCGCTGGTAATCGGCCTTGGTCAATGCCTTGGTGCCGCACAGCGTGTCCGTGATCCGCTGGTTGAGGAGCCAGGAGAACAGCTTGGCGAAGCTGCGATTGGCCCAGTAGTTGAGATGCGGCATCGCCCCTTCGGCCATCGGGTAGATGAGCCGCGAGCCGTTGATGAAGTTCCCCTTACCGGTGACCAGCGCCTGGTAGAACTTGGCCAAATCCTCCGGCGGCACCGTCAGGTCCGCGTCCAGGATCATCAGCACCTGGCCGCGCGCCGTGGCGAAGCCGGTGCGCACCGCGTCGTTCTTTCCCTTGCCGGGCTGGCGCAACACCTTGATGTCGCGGTCTGGGTAGGCATCGCGCACGCGCAGGCACTCCTCGTAGGTGCCGTCGCTGCTCCCGCCTTCGACGTAGATGATCTCGATATCGTCGCACAGCCGCGGCATCCGGAGCACCGCGGCCTCGACGTTGCCGCGCTCGTTGCGGCAGGGCACGACGACCGAGACTGACGGCCGGCCGAGGTCCACCTCACGCATCGGCCGGGCGACGATGTAGTTGCGCAGGGACAGCCGCCGCACGCCCGGCAGTCCGCCCAGGGTGCGGTTGATGAGCGGGCCCAGGCCCATGAGCCGCTTGGGCAAGGGCTGGCGCCACTCGCGCCGGATCGCCTGGTAGTCGGTCAGCTCCATGAGGCTGACGATGTCGTCGGTCGAGAACCAGTTCTGCTCCACCTGTGGCATCTTCAGGCCAAGCCGCTCGGCCAGCTTCAGCACCGGTTCCCAGAGCTTCGAGTAGTACGCCACGACGATCCGGGTATCGCGGGTGCACAGCCGGTGCAGCGAGTCGAGCACCGCCTGGAAGTCCTCGAGCAGGCCGATGGTGTCGGACAATACGATAAAGTCAAACGGTCCGCCCAGCCCCTCCAGGGTTCCCGGGTCCTCGACGTCGCCGACCTGGAAGACGAGATTGGGATGCTTGCGCCGCGCCACCTCAACCATGCGCGGCGACAGATCGAGGCCGACGCCGCGCGCCGGCTCCAGCGCCGCCAGGAGCTGGCCGGTGCCGCAGCCGATCTCCAGCACCCGGCTCTGCGGCGGGATCAGGAACCGCATGTAGCGGCGGTCGTCGGCGTAGTACCCCGCGTTGCGCCGGATCCAGTCGTCGCGCGCATCCGCGATGCGATCGGACAGGTCCCGGATCGCCTGCTTGCGCGGCGATAGGGCCGGTTGCGCATCGGGCCGCACCGCCGGCTCTATGATCGGGCCCGGCCTCACGACGCCGGCATCGATACGCCCCTGGGACGGGATTGCCCGGTCACCAGCCAAAGCACGCCGCCGGGCAGGCCAACGGCGGCGGTGGCCAGACCGAAGCCGACCGAGAGAACCAGGGCGTCCGCGGGCGACACACCGGCAAGGGCGAAGCCGGTGACCATCGCCCCTTCGCGCAGGCCCCAGCCGGCGATGGACACCGGCAGTGCCATGACCAGGATCACCGCCGGGACCAGCAACAGACAGTCGAGGAACGCCACCTCGATGTGGAATCCCAGGGCCAGAACATAAACGGCCAACGCACTCAAGGCATGCACGGCGACCGCGATCGCGATAATGATGAGCGCCCGCCCCCGACTGGCGATCAACCGGCGCGCATCCATGGTCAACGCGCCGATGGGTCGTGAGAGGCGCCAGCGGTCGAACAGCCCCGGCAGGCCAGGGACCGCGAACAGGACCACCACGGCGACCACGGTCACCGCGACCGCCCCGGTCAGGGCCCATACCACGGCGCTTTGACCCGGCGTCCGCGCCATCGCATTCAACACCGGAATCGCCGGCACCACCAGGATCAAGAGACCGACCACCGCCATCACCCGATCCACCAGCACCACGTTGGCCGACTTGCCGAGGCCGTGGCCCTCGCAATGCACGCGCCAGATGCGCACCACGTCGCCGCCGATGGTCGACGGCAGCGACTGGTTGAAGAACAGCCCGATCATCAGCAACAACCAGGCCTTGGCAAACCCTAAGGCGACGTCCAGACCGGCCATGACCAGGCGCCAGCGCGCCGTGGTGACCAGGGTCTGGGCGATCAGCACCGCCAGCAGCGGCACCATGAACAGGGCGGACAGCGCCTCGACGCGTGCCCACACCTGCTGCGGATCCACCGCGCGCAGGACCAGGTAGAGCAGGACAGCCGTCACCAGGGCCTTGCCGGTGAACGTGAGCCACGATCTGGCCGGGCCGGACACGAAACGGCGCCAGCCGGTGCCGCCAGCTTCATTCACGCCCTTGCACCTCGTTCAACATGCCGGCCAGCATCCGGCCCCAAGGGTGCCGGTTTGTTAGGCGAGTTCGCGGCCCCTGTCCAGCGGCCGCGGCTTAACCCTGGGTCCAGGCACGGCACAACCGTTCGGCGATCAGCTCGCCGGCGCGGCGGTGGCCGTTGGCGTTCCAGTGACCCTCGCCGGGGTTCGGGTCGATGAATCCGTGCAGGTAGACGCCGTCCGCCTCGGCCAGGCGCTGCAGCGGTTGCGCCAGGGTGAGGATGTTGATGCCGTTCTGCGCCGCGAACGCCTGCAGCCGTTGTTCCGGATAGAAGGCGGTGTCCGCGCCGAGCGCCTGCATCCGCTGGCGCCGCACCGCCGGGTCCGGATGCACCTGCCAGCCGACCGAGAGCGTGACCAGCCAGAACGCGGCACCCTGAGAACGTGTCTCCCGGTGCATGGCCATGAGCAGCGCCTCGGTGACCCGCCAGGCCTGGCGCCAGGCCGGGGTGGCCGGCGGCCGGAACACCGATGCCGCGACACCGGCCTCGGGTGGCGCCTTGGCCTCCGCGCCGACGCCTTCGGCCGCCGGCTCGGGGGCGGCCGCCCGACCGGGACCGGCGAAGCGGCCGCGGCGCACCTCGTTCAGCAACTGAACCAGCCGCGAGTGGTCGATCAACGGGTCGACCAGGCCGGTCCAGGCCAGCCGTTGCAGGCGGAACCGGTTTGAGCGCAGGAAGCCGTCGTCGAGCACCAGCCGCCCACCCTGGAGCCGAAAGTAGGGGCGGCGCGGGTAGCCCGAGAGCGCCAGCGAGTTGTCCGCCACGTCGTTGCCGGCGAAGAACGCGAGCAGCACCACGTTCGGCTCATAGCGCCACACCTTGCGCCGGAGCGCAATGAGCGCCTGCGCGGTGGAATAGCCGGAGACCCCGAAGTTCAGGGTCTCCACCTTACGCTTGCCGAGCGCCGGGCAGCCGGCGAGCTCTCGCTCCAGCACTGCCCAGAAGGTGTCCTTGGCCGCCACCTGCAGCGCCTCGGTAAAGGAATCGCCGAGCACCGCGATGCGCCACACCCCCGCGGGCTTGGCGATGGCATGCTCGGAGTCCCTGAGTCCCTGGCTGTTGATGCGGAAGTTGGCGTCTCCCTCCTCGCGGAACGTGCCTTCGGCGCCGGCCCTGAGCGCCAGGCCCAGCTCGGCGTCGAAGGTCCAGGGAAAAGGATAGGCGATGCCGGCCAACCTGAGCCCGGCCTCGACCAGAATGAGCCCGGCGATCAGCCCGGCGCCGATCACCGAAAAATTGACCAGCCAGGCCCGAGAACGGCGCATGCACGCAATCCCTTTGGCCGATCGCCATACGGGGCGAGCGCCGAAACAACCATGTCCGAGGCGGATGCACAAGCCGCGCCTTGTCGGGCGCCGGGTGGCGGCGTAGTGTCGCGGGCGTGGGCCACGCGCCGGGCGATACCGGTGCCGCGCCTTGGGCTCGATCCGCATCAGAATTCCGGGTCATGGCAATAGCCGTGCTGGCGGTGGTGGGAAGTCTCGACGTGGGCGGCACCGAACGCCATCTGGCGCAAGTGTTGCCGCGCCTCAACGGGCGGCGGAGGGGCAGCAGCTAGGCCATGTGCGGACTGGCCGGCTTCATCGACCGCGCCTGCCGGACCGGCGAGAACGCGCTCCGGGCGCAGGCCGCCCGGATGGCGGAGCGGCTCACCCATCGCGGCCCGGACGACGCCGACACCTGGGTCGACGCCGCCGCCGGCGTGGCATTGGGCTTCCGCCGGCTGGCCATCCTCGATCTGTCGCCGGCCGGGCGCCAGCCCATGGTTTCGTCCGACGGCCGCCTGGTCGTGGTCTTCAACGGCGAGATCTACAATTTCCGGGAGCTGAGGGCCGAGCTTGAAGCCTGCGGCCGGAGCTTCCGCGGCCACTCCGATACCGAGGTGATGGTCGAAGGCTTCGCCGAATGGGGCGTCGAGCCGACTGTGCGGCGGCTCATCGGCATGTTCGCCATCGCCCTTTGGGAGCGGGACCGGCGGCGCCTCACGCTCATTCGCGACCGGCTCGGCATCAAGCCCATGTATTGGGCGCGGTTCGGCTCGCTCACCCTGTTCGGCTCCGAGCTCAAGGCATTGCGCGTCCATCCCGGTTGGACGCCGGAGATCGACCGGGACGCGACCGCCGCTTACCTGCGCTACAATTACGTACCGGGGCCCTTGAGCATCTACCGCGGCGTGCGCAAGCTGGAGCCGGGGCGGATGCTGGTCGTGGGCCCCGACGGCGAGCCCGAGACCCGGGTCTACTGGGATATGCGCGCGGTGGCGCTGGATGGCGCCGCCGAACGCCTGGAGATCGACGACGCCGAGGCGCTGGAGCGGCTCGAGGCGCTCTTGGGAGATGCCGTGGCGCGGCGCATGGTGGCGGACGTGCCGCTTGGCGCCTTCCTGTCCGGCGGCGTCGATTCCTCCACCGTGGTGGCGCTGATGCAGGCCCACGGCAGCCGGCCGGTGCAGACGTATACCATCGGCTTCCGCGAGCCCGATCACGACGAAAGCGCCCACGCGCATGCGGTCGCGCGCCACCTCGGCACCGACCATACGGAGCTCTATGCCGAGCCCGGCGACGCGCTCGACGTCATCCCGAGCCTGCCCGAGATGTTCGACGAGCCGTTCGCGGACTCCTCGCAGATCCCCACCTTCCTGGTCTCGAAGCTGACCCGGCGGCACGTCACCGTGGCGCTGTCGGGCGACGGCGGCGACGAGGTGTTCGGCGGCTATAACCGGTATTTCTGGGCCCATTCGCTCAACCGGTGGGCCGGCTGGGCGCCGCCCAAGGCGCGCCGCGCGGCGGCGGCGCTCATCACCGCCCTGCCGCCGGGCGCCTGGGACAGCCTGTTTGCGCGCATGCCTCGGCGGCTGAGGCTGCCGCAGGCCGGCGACAAGGTGGCCAAGCTGGCCTCCGTGCTGGCGGCCGAGGACGTCGACGCCATGTACCGGCTCATGGTCACCCATTGGGACCGGCCGGAGCGGCTGGTCCCCGGCGCCAGCGAGCCCGGCGGTGTGCTGTGGGACCAGGGGCTCGGGCGCGACCTGTCGGGCCTTGTCGACCGCATGCAATTCCTCGATACGGTGACCTATCTACCCGACGACATCCTGACCAAGGTGGACCGGGCCAGCATGGCGGTAAGCCTGGAAGCGCGCGTGCCCTGCCTCGACCACCGGGTGGTCGAGCTGGCCTGGCGCCTGCCGGTGCGCATGAAGGTGCGCGACGGCGAGGGCAAATGGCTGCTCAGACGGCTGTTGTACAAGCACGTCCCGCGGCGGCTGATCGAGCGCCCGAAGCAGGGCTTCGCGGTGCCGGTGGGCCCCTGGCTGCGCGGCCCCTTGCGGGCCTGGGCGGAGGAGCTCCTGGACCCACGGGCGCTCGCCGAAGACGATCTGCTGGAACCGGCGCCGATCCGTCGGCGCTGGGCCGAGCACCTGTCCGGCCGGCGCAACTGGCAGCACCAGCTATGGGGCGTGTTGATGCTGCAGGCCTGGCGGCGGGCGGCGGCGAACGGCTGATCAAACCGTGGCGGCGGTACCGACGACGGTGGTGCGCTGCATTAGCCGCCGGTATTTCCGGCTGTCGTAGGACCGCGCGCGGTGGAGTGTGCACCGGTTGTCCCAGATGACGAGGTCGTTCACCCGCCACCGGTGCCGGTAACGGAACCGCGCCCGTGTGGCGAACTCGAGAAGTTCCTTCAGCAAGGCCCGCCCGTCCTCGACCGGCCAGCCGACGATGTGCGAGGCGTGCGAGCCAATCAACAGCGACTTGCGGCCGTTGACCGGGTTGGTGCGCACCAGGGCCTGCTCGACCGGCGGCACCTCTGCCTTCTCTTCCTCGGTCAGCAGGTCCGGGTCCACCTGGCTGCGCGAATAGGCGTAGCTGTGCACCGCGACCAGGCCGTCGATGCGCCGCTTCATCTCCGCCGGCAGGGCGGCATAGGCGGCGCGGGTGCTGACGAGCTCGGTCTCGCCGCCCTCGGGCGGCACCCGGCGCGCCGACAGCAGCGAACAGAGCGCCGGCACGGGCTTGAACGAGCTGTCGGAATGCCACATGAGGTTGGGTTTCTGCAGCGCCATCTGCCGGTCGTCCGGCGGGATCAGCCGGCCGGTGGCGATGTCGATATTGGATTGACGGGCGAAGTGGGTGCCCCTGGCGGGGTTGGATTTCACGGTGGTCTCCAACGGACCGAAGCGCCGGCTGAAGGCGACCTGTTGGTCGTCCGTCAGCTTCTGGCCGCGGAACAACAGCACCGAGTACTCGTTGAAGGCGTCGAGGACTGCCCCGAAGGTCGGGTCGTCGAGCGGCTTCGTGAGATCGACGCCCCGAATCTCGGCGCCGAACAGCCGGTGGAGCTTGATCGCCGTCACCGCCACGCTAGCGTCCCTCCGCCATCGGAATCTGCAACCGAATATGAGTAGACCGCTGCGGTCACGACAATGTTCCAGGTTCGGGTTCGCACAGGAAGCGGTCGAGGGTGAGCAGCAGGTTCAACAGCACGCCGTGATCGTGGGCCCCGCGGTCATGGGCGTCGAGCACCGCACGCAGCTTGTCCGGGTCGAGGAAGCCGAGCGATGCCAGGCGCTCGGAGCCGGGCAGGGCCTCGACCATGGCCTTGACCTTGGGGTTGTCGGCGATCGCATCCGCCGGAAGCGGCCAGGACCGGTCCCAATAGGAGGGGCTCGGGCGGAAGCCGGTGCCGACAAGGCGGCTGCCGGCGAAGCGCGCCGCCTTGAGGACGCTTTGCACGAACAGCGACTGGCGCGCCGGCATGTTGGTGTTGGCGTTGCGCACCGCCATCACCGCCGGATTGAGGAGGTTGAGCGCCCGGCGGTAGACCTCGCCGTTGACTTTGTGCCGGGCGCCGAGCCGGAAGGCGAGGTCGAACACGCGGTTGGAAAGGGCCGGCAGTCGGCAGTCGGCAAAGCTGCGGATCGACGCCGCCATCGGGAACGAGTAGTGGCGTGAGAAGTTGTGCAGGTGCAGGTACTCCCACATGTCATAGCCGGCCGCGCCGAGCGCCCGCCCTTGCTCGATCACCGCCTCGAGTGACGCGCGCACGGCCTCCTCGAGCCGCCGCCGCCAATCGTCGCGCACCACCGAGAACGGATCCGAGGTCTTGAGCCGATAGGAGACGCCGGTCATGAAGTCGCGGGCCAGGTCCGGGCCCAGCGGCTTAAGCCGATAATGCAGCGCTGGCCGGCCGAGCCAGCGCGCCGGCGCCTTCGGCAGATAAAGCCCGCCGAAGAACACGTCGAGGCCGAGGCCCAGGAACACCACCTCCGCCCTGGGGGCGATCCGCGGCCCGTAGCCCAGGAACTGACACTCATTGTAGACCTGCTGGCCGCCGGTCAGGAACACGGCGTCATCGACCACGTCGTCGTAAAGCCGCCGCGGCCGCTCGATGAACACGTGCTCGGCCCCGGCGGCGGCGGCCACCTCCTGCGCCACCTCATACTCGTTGTTCCGGCTGAGGCAAGTGGTGACGCAGACCGGCGGCGCCGGCCCGGCCTTCGCAGCCGAAGCGGCTGCTTCGGCGGAGTAGGCGGCGGCGGCGAGGATGGCGCGGGAGTCGAGCCCGCCGCTCAGCATCAGGGCGGTCGGCGCGCCGTCGGACATGTGCGCCGCGACCGCCGCGGCGAGCGCCTCGGCCAGCTCGCCGGCGAGGCTCTTGGCCGGTTGCGGCGCCCGCTCGAAGCCGGGCCGCCAGTACTTCTCGACGCCGGGCTCGCACTCGCCCGGCCGGAAGCTCAGGATCGACGCGGAATCGAGAAAGCGCGTGTCGCGTTCGTAAGTGTGGCAGCCGAACAGCCGGCGCAAGGACAGGAACTCGAACACCGCCTCGGGCGCGACCCTGGCCCGGCCGGCGGCGGCGAGCTCGTCGAACAGCTGCTTGAAGGACAGCGCCCCCCACAGGGCGCCGTCGACCACCCGGTAGTAGAAGGCAAAGGCGGCGAAGCGGTCGTTGATGATGACCAGCCTCGGCGTCTCCGGCTCGTAGACGAAGATCAGGAACGACCCGTCGAGGGCCCGGGCGAACGAGGCGAGGTCGGTCGCCGC
>JBHICX010000008.1:0-19166 GCA_046759805.1 Kiloniellales bacterium
TCGCGATCGCGTTCGCGCGCATTGAATGCCACTACTTCGTCAACGGCGGATTTTTTGAGCCCGAGTCCCAACTGCTCGACAACGTGGACGCTATCCGCCACATTCCCGGCGTCATCGTGCAGGGCCGCTACGACGTGGTGACGCCGATGATGTCGGCCTGGGACTTGCACAAGGCGTGGCCCGAGGCCGAATTCCACATCGTGCCCGACGCGGGTCATGCCGCCACCGAGCCCGGAATCGTGGATGCCCTGATCACCGCGACCGATGGTTTTCGCGATTAGATGGGCTTAGACCAATGTCTGACCCGCGCCTCCCTCATTCGGCTCGCTAATTTTTGCCAGTGCTCCAGGGCGAAGGTGCTTCTTTATTAGGTCCGGTCGTGGCTAATTTGCGACGTAGATGACGATCTGCTAAAACGTCCGATCCAGGACGGAACTCGGACAGTCGCACGTTCATGCCAACCCGGCGCAGCCGGGGAAGCTTTAATCGAAGGCGCCTAATGCGTGTGCTCACCGGCTGAGCGTAGCCGATTTTCCGTGGAGCTTGAATGAGTTAGAGGGGGTACGCATGTCCAAGGCAATCGACTTGACCTTGCCGATTGGCGAGCATTTTCGTTGGTCTGTGGAACGCAAACTAGTGGGCGACATGGCCAAGGGCGATAATTTTCAGATCACCTGGCTGGGGATGGTGGTGCACGCTTTTACTCACATCGACTCGCCCCGCCACATGGTGCCTGAAGGCCCTACGACGAGTGAAGTCGGTCTCGACAAAGTCATCGGTGAAGCTGCGGTCGTAGATCTAAGCGGGGTCGCCCCAGAAACCGCAATTACACCGGAACATCTGGCGGCGGCGGGTGGACATATTGCGTCCGGGGACATCGTGCTCCTAAAGACCAACTGGGACAGGCGCGAATCCTACCAAACTCCGGCGTACTGGATCCGCGCACCCTATATGACGCGCGCGGCCTGTGAGTGGCTGTTGGAGAGACGGATAAAGGCGATCGGTTACGATTTCCCCCAGGACTACCCGATTCGAGAATCGTTGTCGGGCAAGAAACCGCCACTGAGCGAGTTCGTCACCCACGATGTCTTGCTGCGCAACGGAGTCATCATGATCGAGTATTTGTGCAATCTGGGCGCGGTGAAAGGTCCGCGCACCCGGCTATTTGCCCTGCCGCTCAAGATCCCCGACAGCGATGGCGCACCGGCGCGCGTGATCGCATTGGAGGACGACGACCTGTCCTAGGCCATTACCCGTTCAGGCTGAACCAGCCCACGCCCCAGCCGCCACATGCCCTGGTGAGAGATGCTTTTCAGCGCTGTCGGCCGACGCGATCATTGCGTACAACCGGGATCGATTGGGCACACAGCTGGAAGGACGGGGACAAATGCGGCTCAAGGACAAGATCGCGATCATCGTCGGTGCCGGACAGGCGCCGGGCGCCACATCGGCGGTCGGCAACGGCCGCGCCACCGCCATACTGTTCGCACGCGAAGGGTCCAAGATCCTGGCGGTGGACCGCAGCCTGGAGGCGGCGGAGGAGACCGCGGAGATCATTCGCAAGGAAGGCGGTGAGGCGGTGTCGGTGGCCGCCGACGTCACCGACGAGGCGGCGGTCAAGGCCGCGGTCGAGGCTTGTGTTGGGCGGTTCGGGCGCATCGATATCCTGCACAACAATGTGGGCATCAGCCTCGAGGGCGATGACGCGCCGATCACCGAGATCGAAACCGAGGCCTTTGACCGTATCGTTGCGGTCAACCTGCGCTCGGTGGTCTATGGCTGCAAACATGCGCTGCCGGTCATGCGCTCGCAGATGAGCGGCGCCATCGTCAACATCTCATCGACAGCGGCGTGGGAGGATTTTCCCTGGGTCACGTATAAAGCGACGAAGGCGGCGATCATCGCGCTGACCCGACAACTGGCCATCCAGAACGCCGAGTTCGGCGTGCGCGCCAACGTCATCCTGCCGGGCTTGATGGACACCCCGATGGCGGTCGACCGGCGCGCCGAGGCCTGGGGCCGGCCGCGCGACGAAATCGCCGCCGAACGCGACGCCTTGGTGCCGCTTAAGCGCAAGATGGGAACCGGCTGGGATGTCGCCTATGCGGCCCTGTTCCTGGCGTCGGATGAAGCCAAGTTCATCACCGGCGCGGCGCTGCCCGTCGATGGCGGCAGGACCTGCCGGGTTGGCTGAGCCGATTGAGGACGGAGGTCACACCATGGAAAGACTGCCACCGCTCGATCCCGCCAAGCTCACGGACCGACAAAAACGGCTCTTCGACAAGATCGCCGGCGGACCGCGGGGCGGCGTGGCCGGGCCGTTCAACGTGCTCTTGCGATGCCCGGGGGTCGCCGACCCGGTTCAGGAGCTCGGTCGATATCTGCGGTTCGAGGGCGTATTGCCGGGCCCACTCCGGGAACTCGCGATCCTGGTTACGGCGCGGTTTTGGACCGCCCAGTACGAGTGGTACGCCCATGCCCGTATTGCCCGGGAGGAAGGGGTCGACGGCTCCGTCATCGAAGCGATCGCTGACGACACGACGCCCGACCTCGCAACGCCGCAAGAAATCGCGGTTTACAACTTTTGCCGCGAACTGCACGCCGACCGCATGGTCAGCGACGAGTGCTACACCCAGGCCGTGGACACGCTCGGACCCGAAGCCGTCATCGAGCTGACCGTGCTCGCGGGCTACTACGCGATGATTTCGATGATCCTCAACACCTTCGAGATTCCCCTGCCGGACGGCGTCGCTCCGCCGCTTGCCGCGGTTCAGCCGAGCTAACGCAAGGCCAGGCTCGCCAAGGGCAGAAGGGAAACCAGGGCTTAGGAAGCCCGATCCCCGAAGGGATCAGGTGAACCGACCCGTTAACGTGCCGCCTTCCCTCAACACCATGGACAGCCGATCCCATGTGGCATATGCTTTGATATATGCCTATGGAGGTGATCGTGACCCCCGAGCGACATGTCAGGCTGTTCAAGAACGGTCGAAATCAGGCGGTACGGATCCCACGCGAGTTCGAGCTCCCGGGCAGGGATGCCATCATGCGCAAGGAAGGCGACCGATTGATCATCGAGCCCGCCCAGCCGAAATCCCTGCTCGCGGTGCTGGCGACGCTTAAGCCGCTCGACGAGGAGTTTCCGCCGATTCCCGAGCTGCCCGTCGATTCCGTCGAGCTTTAATGCGCTACCTGCTCGACACCAACATCCTCTCCGACCTTGTCCGCAACCCACAGGGCCGAGTGACGCAGCGCATTCGCGAGGTTGGCGAAGCCCAGGTCTGCACCAGCATCATCGTTGCGGCAGAGCTCCGCTACGGGGCCACCAAGAAGGGATCGCCACGGCTCACGGCTCAGCTTGAGGCGGTTCTCGGGGCTCTTGAGGTTCTACCTTTCGAGGCACCGGCCGACACTGCCTATGGCTTGCTCCGTGCCCGTCTCGAACAGGCCGGTCAGCCCATTGGCGGCAATGATCTGCTCATCGCCGCACAGGTCGTTGCCCTCCGTTACACCATCGTCACCGACAATGAACGCGAGTTCGCCCGGATCGACGGCCTTCCCTACGAGAACTGGCTGCATGAATCCTGATGGCTCTTTTTTTTCACTACCCTACGGTATCCTGGAGTGCGCCGGACTTTCCTTGAGCCTTGATCGAGCTGACCGTGCTCGCGGGCTACTATGCAATGATCTCGATGATCCTCAATGCCTTCGAGGTGCCCCTGCCAGGCGGCGTCGCCCCGCCGCTTGCCGCCGGTTCGGCGATCTAACACGAGGCCAGTGGCATCGGGCATGCTCATTCAGGGCCTGGTCCACCGTGTCGAAAAAACCGGAACGGTGCGGGCAGAATTGATCGGCGACGGACAGTTCGGCTTCGCTCTCTTGGTTCGGCCGCGCACGCCCTGGTCGATGCCGCCGGACCAGTGGAGGTCGACGAGGACCTCGGCCTCGGTCGCCCTTGATGCGCGACCACGGCCGGAAAATCCGTTTCCGTCACCGCGCCAGCACACCCGCCATGTGCCGCGCGGCGATGTAGCCGAAGGTCATCGCCGGGCCCAATGTGGTGCCGGCGCCCGGATAGCTGCCGCCCATCATGCTGGCCATGTCGTTGCCGGCCGCATACAGGCCGGCGATGGGATGCCCGGCGCTGTCGATCACCTGCGCCTGGGCGTCGGTCCGGATGCCGGCGAAGGTCCCGACGTCGCCGAGGACCACCTTCACGGCGTAGTACGGCGCCTTGTCGATCGCCGCGAAACATGGATTGGGAGAATGGCGGTGGTCGCCGAGATAGCGGTTGTAAGCGGTACTTCCCTTGCCGAACGCCGTGTCCACGCCGCTGCGGGCGTCGGCGTTGACGGCATCGATGGTGTGCCGGAGTCCCACCGGGTCGATGCCCGCGCGTTCGGCCAGCTCCGCGATGGTTGGTCCGCGCAGGAGATAGCCCGAACGCAGATGCGGGCCGAGCGGCAACGGAAACGGCTTGACGAAACCGAGGCCGTAGCGCCGGATCGCCCGGTGGTCGCAAATGAGCCAGGCGGCGGTCTCCGGCTCGCCCTTGCAGGTGTCGATCATGGCGCGGCCCATGTCGTGGTAGGAGTCGCTTTCATTGGCGAACCGCAGGCCGTGCCGGGTCACGGCGATGATGCCCGGCTTGTAGCGATCGATCAGATGCGGGAACACGCCGAACCCGCCATCGCCGCGCGGCACTCGCGACACCGGAACCCAGGCCCCCGCGTTCGGCAGATCGTGCTGGAGCCGGCCGCCGGCGCTTGTCGCCAATCCGAGCCCGTCGCCGGTATTGCCGGGGGGCGCCGGCGACAGATGTTCGCGCCCGGTCGGCGCATGGGGGAACAGCGCCTTGCGCCAGTCGATATCCTGGGGGAAGCCGCCGGTGGCCAGTACTACGCCGCGCCGGGCACGCACCGTCGAACGGCCGTCGGCGGTCTCGATCACCGCACCCTTGACGGCGCCCCTTTCGACGATGAGATCCGCTACCGAAGCCGACGTCCAGATCGGCACGCCCAGGTCCAGGGCGCTCTTGGCCAGCCTGGCCACAAGTGCGTTGCCGTTGGTCAAACGCGTCGCTCGGCCATGGGTCGCCAGCTCGCGGGCATGGCTCATGAGACGCCGCGCGACGTAGGCCGAGGACTTGAGTGACCGGGTGGCGTTGAAGAAATGCTGCACTTCCTGGCTGGAGTTGAACATCATTCCGACGAACGTGATCTCCCTGAGCGGTGGCCGCAGATCCTTCAGTCTCTCCCCGAGCTGGCGTCCGTCGAACGGGCGGGCCACCAAGCATCGGCCCCCGGGCCGCCCGCCGGGCGCCGCCGGGTAATAGTCGGGAAAGGCGGTTACGGCGTCGAAACTCACCGACGTCTCGCGCTCGAAGAAATCGACCATGCGCGGACCGTTCAAGAGGAAGGCGTCGACCTTCTCCGGGTCGAAGAAATTGCCCGCCACGTGGCGCAGATAGCTCCGGGCGTCCTCGACGCTGTCATCGACAACGCCGGCGCGGACCGAAACCGGATTGCAGGGCACCCACAGCACGCCACCAGACACGGCCGTCGTTCCACCGAAATAGGGCTCCTTCTCGGCGACAACGACCTCGAGCCCGAGACGCGCCACCGTGACCGCAGCGGCGAGCCCGCCGGCGCCGGAGCCGGCCACCAGGACGTCGCACTCGCGTTTCGCTTCGCCGGTCGAGGGAACGACGGGGAGGCGGTCCGCCGGATCAAACGCGCTGCCCATTCTCGATCATCTTAAGAAACGGGAAGGCGCGATTATAGGCCCGACACCCGTGAATTGTTTGTGCCTATGCACCCGGCCGGATCGCGCGCCTCCAACGGTTTGGCTTGTATCACCCGCCTGCCCGCGAATGCCTTTGCGCCATCACCGGGGTGCGGTCGTCGGCGGCAGGCTGGTACCAGACGTCGAACTCAGAGATCGCCTCCAGCCAGGCGTCGGCAATCTTCTCGTCCGCGACCTCGAAGGCGTCGAAGCCGCAACGGTGCATGAACAGGAACTGGTCGCGCAGCACGTCGCCGACGGCGCGGACCTCGCCCTTGTACCCGTAGCGCTCGCGCAGGAGCCGGGCGTAGGAGTAGGCCCGGCCGTCGGTGAACTTTGGGAACTCCAGCGCCACCACGTCGAAGCGGCCGAGGTCATCGGCGATCAAGGACGGCGACTGATCGCTCATGAGGCGAATGCCCAGCCATTCGTTCCGCCCGGCGAGGCGGTCGCGGTCGGCCTGCCAGCGCTCCAGGCTAACGATCACCGGGCCCCCGGCCGGCGGCGCGACGTCGTCGGCGAGGGTGACCCAGGGGTCGTCGGCGAGCCTTCCGTCCTTAATGAGCGGCATGACGCTTGATCCTCTCGGGGAACGCCGACGCGCCAGCCTCACGGCCGATAGGCCACGCCATGGGGCTCGTCGCCGGTCGCCACCTCCCCCTGTACGCTCAAGTCTGCCGCCGAGACCTTGTATAGCTTGTTCTCGTCCCGGCTGATGACGTACAGCGTTGTTCCATCCGGGCTGATCGTTACCATGTCCGGCCGGGCGCCGAGGGGGACCGACCGGGTGATCTGACGGGACGCGGTATCGACCTTGGCAATCTGGTTGAGCTTCCGCCGGACCACATAGAGCGTCCTCTCGTCCTGGCTCAAGACCATGCCGTGCGGCTCGCCGGGGACGGCCACCTCGGCCACCTTCGCCTGCTTGGCAAGGTCAATGAGGACGATCTTGTCCTCGGCGGGCCCGGTCGCCCAGGCGTGCGTCCAGTCCCGGGTCGGAACAAAGGCCATCATGCCCTTGGCCCCTGGTATCGTGCCCGTCACCTGACGTGACTTGACGTCCACCACCGAGATGGTCGCGGCGCGGGCGTTCGCCACGTAGAGCTTCGCTCCGTCCGGTGTGAACACCGACATCATCGCGCCGTCGCCCGTGGTGACGGACTGCAGCGCCCGCCCATCGGCGACGTCGATCGGGGTGACGAAATCGGTGCCGACGTTGCTTGACACCGCAAGCTTTGCATCGGGCGAAACCGACACCTCATGCGCCTTCTTGCCGGTCGAGACCGCGCCCAGAGCCGTCTTCGCTTCGGCATCGATGATGGTGACGTTGCCGCCCCCAACGTTGGCGATGAACGCCAACTTCCCATCCCGGCTCAGGGTGACGTTATGAGCCCCTTGGTCCGCCGGGATGGTGGCCAATACCTTTAGCGTGTCGGCGTCGAACACCTGCACGTTGGCAGACTTCATGTTGGTGACCCAGAGCTCCGCCGCCCAGGCCTGCCCCACCAAGAGGGCCGTCACCGTGATCGCGGCCAGCGCCGCCGAAGTTCGAGTAGGTTTGCGTGACATTGGATCCTCCGTTGATTGGATATGGGTGTGTTCGCTATCCGAGGCCCAGCCTATTGAGCGGCATAGAGTCTGTCCTTGAAGGGCTCGATGCCGACCCGGCGGTAGGTGTCGATGAACCGCTCGCCGTCCCGGCGCAGGTCGAGATAGGAGTCCACGACCTGCTCGACCGCATCGACGATCTCGTCGCTGGAGAACCCGGGGCCGGCGATGGTGCCGATGGCGGCGTTCTCGTCGGCACTGCCACCGAGCGTGATCTGGTAGAACTCCTTGCCCTTCTTCTCCAGGCCTAGGATGCCGATGTGGCCCACATGGTGATGGCCGCAGGCGTTGATGCAGCCGGAGATGTTGATGTGCAACTCGCCAATCCGGTGCTGCCGCTCGAGATCGGCGAAGCGCTTGGAGATGCGCTGGGCGATCGGAATCGAGCGTGCCGTGGCCAGCGCACAGTAGTCGAGCCCCGGGCAGGAGATGATGTCGGTGATGAGCCCTATATTGGCGGTCGCCAGGCCGGCGGGACCGAGCGCCCGCCAAAGCTCGTAAAGCTCGTCCAGGCGGACATGCGCCAGCACCAGGTTCTGCTCGTGGGTCACGCGGATCTCGCCGAAGCTGTAGCGCTCGGCCAGATCGGCGACGATGTCCATCTGCTCGGCGGTGGCGTCGCCCGGCACCCCGCCCTTGGGCTTGAGTGACAGGTTGACGATGGCGTAGCCGGGCACTTTGTGGGCCACCACGTTGGTGCGCACCCAGCGGGCGAACTCCGGGTCTTCCCGCCGCCGGGCGGTGAACTCGGGTTGATCGGCGTCCAGTTCCTCGTAGGACGGCGGTTTGAAGTAGGACTCGATGCGCGCGATCTCCTCGGCCGGAAGCGCCAGCACACCGTCCTTGATGTGTCGCCACTCGGCTTCGACCAACTCCGTGAGCGCCTCGGCCCCGATCTCGTGCACCAGAATCTTGAGCTTCGCCTTGAACAGGTTGTCGCGCCGACCGAGCTGGTTGTAGACCCGCATGATGGCTTCCAGATAGGACAACAGGTCGCGCTTCGGCAGGAAGCCGCGGATGGTCTTGGCGATCATCGGCGTGCGGCCCTGGCCGCCGCCGACCATGACCTCGAAGCCGACCTCGCCCTCGGCGCCCTCGTGCATCCTGAGGCCGATGTCGTGCACCTTGACCGCGGCGCGGTCGTGGGGCGCGGCGGTGACGGCGATCTTGAACTTGCGCGGCAGGAACGAGAACTCCGGGTGCAGGGTCGACCACTGGCGGATGATCTCGCAGTAGACGCGGGCGTCCTCGATCTCGTCCGCGGCCACCCCGGCGTATTGGTCGGTGGTCACGTTGCGGAACGAGTTGCCGCTGGTCTGGATGCCGTGCATCTGCACCGTGGCCAGCTCGGCCATGATGTCCGGCACCTCCTCCAGCTTCGGCCAGTTGAACTGGATGTTCTGCCGGGTGGTGAAGTGGCCGTAGCCCTTGTCGTAGCGCCGCGCGATATGGGCCAGCATCCGCATCTGCCGCGACGACATGGTGCCGTAGGGGATGGCCACGCGCAGCATGTAGGCGTGCAGCTGCAGGTACAGGCCGTTCATCAGTCGCAGCGGCTTGAACTCGTCCTCGGTAAGCTCGCCGTCGAGCCGCCGCCGCACCTGGCCGCGGAACTGGGCGACCCGCTGGTCCACCAGCTTCTGGTCGAACTCGTCGTAGCGGTACATCGCCGCCTTACTCCTCGCTCGCGTGGTTGGTCTCGAATGGATCGATGGTCGGCCCGCCGCTGGCGCGGATCCGCTCGCGGTAGCGCACCGGTCGCACGGTGCCGTTGTCGGCGGTCACGTCAATAAGATACGGGCCGACCACGATCCGATCGACGGCCGCCTGCTCCGCCACCGCCATGATCGCCTCCGCCTCCTCCGGCTCGTCGGCAACGCGGGCGTCGGTGAGCGACAGGGACCAGCCGTCGCCCTCGGCCAGGAACACCACCAGGCCGTCCCGCAACCGGTTCGCGGTGACCACCTTGAGGGTCATGACCGACCGATGCCGGAAGCCCCGGCCCGGCGGGCCGGCTGTGCCTCCCGCCAATCCTCGCCGAGCCGCACTGCCTCGCCGATCAGGATCAGCGCCGGGCCGTCGATGGCGGCCTCGGCAACCATGCGGTCGAGCCCCATGAGCGAGCCCAGCACCCGCTTCTCGTCCGGCCTTGTGCCGTTCTCGATGATCGCCGCCGGCGTCGCCGGGTCCATGCCGTGCTCGATCAGCCGGCGCGCGATCACGCCGGCGGTGGACACGCCCATGTAGATGACCAGGGTCTGCCCGGCGCCCGCCAGCGCCGCCCAGTCAGGCTCGGGCGCGCCCGCCTTGGAATGTCCGCTGAGGAAGGTCATGGAGCGGCCGAAATCACGATGGGTCAACGGAATGCCGGCGGCCGCCGCGCAGCCCGTGGCGGCGGTAATCCCGGGCACCACCTCGACCTCGATGCCGGCGCGGCGCAGGTGTTCCCATTCCTCGCCGCCACGGCCGAAGATGAACGGGTCGCCGCCCTTGAGCCGCAGCACCCGCTTCCCGGCCCTGGCATGGCGGACCATGAGCGCGTTGATTTGATCCTGGGTCTTGGTGTGATTGGACTTGGACTTGCCGACGTAGATGCGATCCGCGTCGCGCCGTACGTAGTCCAGGATGTCCGGGCCAATGAGCCGGTCGTGGATCACCACGTCGGCCTGTTGCATCAGCCGCAAGGCGCGGAACGTCAGCAGGTCCGGATCGCCCGGCCCGGTGCCGACGATATAGACGGCGCCGTCGCCCTCCTGCGCCGCGCCACCGCTGTTGACCAGCCGCAGCATCTTCTCGCGCGCCCGGGGCTCGTCGCCCCGCAACACCGCCTCGGCGACCGGCCCGTCGAGGACCCTCTCCCACAACCGGCGGCGGGCGGCCGCATACGGCACCAGGGCCTTGACCGCGTCGCGGAAGCTGGCGGCGAAGCGGGCCAGCCGTCCGAGCCGGCTCGGCAGCACCGCCTCGATACGGGCGCGCAGCGCCCGTGCCAGCACCGGCGAAGCGCCGCCGGTGGAGATCGCCACCACCACCGGATCGCGGTCGACGATGGCCGGCATGACGAAGCTCGACAACTGCGGGCGGTCGGCCACGTTGACCGGAATGCCGGCGGCGCGGGCGGCCGCCGACACGGCCCGATGGTCCGCGTCCTCCCCGTCGGCGGCCAGCACCACCACGTGGCCCGCCACGTCCGCCGCCGCGAAGCCGCGCCGGATCAGCGTCACCGCGCCGCCCGCGGCGAGATCGGCGATCTCTTCGCCGGGCGCCTCGGCCACCACCGTGACCGCGGCCTGGGCCTTGAGCATGAGGCGCGCCCGACGCGCGGCCTGGGCGCCGCCGCCGACCACCAGGCAGCGCCGCCGCCTCAGGTCGAGGAACGTGGGAAAGTACCTCATTTGCAGGGACCGCCCCGCCTGCCTGCGCGAAGCCGGAGCTTCGCTTCGGCGAAGGCAGGCCGCCGGGCCCGATCCCGGCCACCGGACGGATCCGCCCGGCGGCCAGCCGGCGTCTCAAGCCGCGCCAAAGGTTCTTGTCGGATGTCAACAGCCATCATGCCGCCCCAGGCTTAGCGAACCAGGCCCGGGCGGGCAACGGTTAAAATGGGAAATCTTAGAAAAAATTTTTAATGAACCGCGTAATTGCCCTTATATGTAGAAAAAGATTCTGATATTCTAGGGAATCGAGAGAAAACATTCCACGTCGAAGGACGAGGCATCCGATGGACGAGACCGACCGCAAGATCCTCTCATGTCTGCAGCAGGACGCCACCATGCCGTTATCGGAAATCGCGCGCCGGGTCGGGCTTTCCTCCACCCCCTGTTGGCGGCGCATTCAGAAGCTGGAGGAATCGGGGGTCATCCGGGCGCGGGTTGCGCTCTTGGACGGGGCCAAGCTGAATGTCGGCCTGACGGTCTTCGTCGCCGTGCGCACCGACCAGCACAACATCGAGTGGCTCGAGCATTTCGCCAAGGCGGTCGCAAAGTTCCCGGAGGTGATCGAGTTCTACCGGATGAGCGGCGAAATCGACTATCTGCTGCGCGTCGTGGTCCCGGACATGGCCGCCTATGATGGTTTCTACAAACGGCTGATCTCCGCGGTGACGCTTTCGGACGTGAGCTCGAGTTTCGCCATGGAGCAGATCAAGTACACGACCGAGCTGCCGCTGGACTATGCGTAGGCGCGCCGGCTCCGGTCGGTCCGCAAATCAGGCTGACAAAGAGGGGAAATCGCTATGCGAGATGGCCGATCATTTGACGGCTCGATTACGACTGCCATCGATGCTACCATTCTCGGCGACTGAAAAAGGTCATCTGGGAAGAGTCGGTTAACGTGGGCGAGGTCACTCAATGAGCACTCTCAAGGAAGCGGCCAGGGAAGAATTCGTTGCAAGTTTTCGGGGCCAGCTCTTCGGCCCAGACGATGAGGACTACGACGAGGCGCGCAAGGTCTATAATGCGATGATCGACAAGCGCCCGGGCCTCATTGCCCGATGTGTTGATGTGGCCGACGTCATCAGCGCCGTCAATCTTGCCCGCGAACACGGGCTACTCGTGGCCGTGCGCGGTGGCGGGCACAATGGTGGCGGTCTTGGGACATGTGACGACGGCTTGGTCATTGATCTCTCGCCGATGAAAGGCATTCGCGTCGACCCGGACGCACGGACGATTCGCGTCGAAGGCGGCTGTACCTGGGGGGACGTAGACCACGCCACCCATGCCTTTGGCCTGGCTACGCCCAGCGGCATCATCTCGACCACCGGGGTCGGTGGACTTACTCTGGGTGGTGGTCTGGGTCACCTGACGCGCCGGTGCGGCCTGACGATCGACAATTTACTGGCTGCCGACATGGTCCTCGCGGACGGGCGGTTGGTAACGGCCAGCACTGAACAGAACCCCGACTTGTTATGGGCGATACGCGGTGGCGGGGGAAACTTCGGCGTCGTTACCTCTTTCCTGTTCAGGCTGCACCCCATCAGCACTGTCATCGGTGGTCCCACGTTGTGGTCGCTCGACATGACGGCAAGGTCGATGGGCTTTTACCGCGACTTCATTTCAGGCGCGCCGGAAGACATCAACGGATTCTTCGCCTTCCTTACCGTGCCGCCGGTGCCGCCCTTCCCCGAGCACCTGCACCTCGAGAAGATGTGCGGCGTCGTTTGGTGTTACACCGGACCGGAGGAGAAAGCGGACGAGGTGTTTGCTCCAATCCGCGACTTCGGGCCACCGGCGCTCTATGGCATCCATCCCATGCCCTTGCCGGCGTTGCAGAGCGCTTTCGACGCCCTTTATCCGCCGGGTCACCAGTGGTATTGGCGGGCCGACTTCGTCAATGAATTGAGCGACGCGGCCATCGAACAGCACATCAACCACGGGTCCCGGCTGCCAACCATGCAGTCGTCGATGCATCTGTACCCGATCGATGGTGCGGCACACCGAGTGGGCCCGAACGATTCGGCGTTCAGCTATCGCGAAGCCAAATGGGCCCAGGTGATCGTCGGCGTTGATCCCGACCCGGCCAACGCGGAAAAGATCAAATCATGGACGATCGACTACTGGGAGGCGCTGCATCCGTACTCGGCCGGTGGCGCCTACGTTAATTTTCTCATGGACGAGGGCCAGGATCGAGTCAAGGCCACCTACCGGGACAACTATGACCGCCTGGTGGAGCTGAAGAACCGGTACGACCCCGGTAACCTCTTCCGCGTAAACCAGAACATCGTGCCGACCAGCTCGGAGCGACAGGGCTAGCGTGCCTCGCGCGGTTCCGGCCATTGTAAAAATCATGGATGCGGATTAGCCTTCGTGCGCAGCCACCGGCCAAGCTGGACCAAGGGGGAATAAGGCATGCCGAAATTCATCATCGAACGGGAAATTCTGGGCATTGGCAGTGCGCCACCGGCGGAGATGCAAAGCGGGGCGCAGAGATCCAACGAGGCGCTGCACGCGCTGGGACCGAGGATACAGTGGGTCGAGTCCTACGTGACCAGCGATGGGACCTATTGCGTCTATATCGCGCCGAACAAGGAGATGGTTCTCGAGCACGGCAAACTATCGGGGTTTCCCGTCAATAAAATCGTCGAGGTCAAGGCTAAGATCGATCCCACGACGGCTGAGGGCTGACCCGGGGCGCGTGGTGCGCATATGGCCGTTTCGCGTGTCCGAAGGTTCACCGAACCTTCGGCGCGCGGGACATTTTCGCTCGATGACCGCCAGCGCAAAACGGTGGGTCGCTGGGTAGTGCCAGTCCAGTAGACACTGTTGCGTGCCGCTTCTAAAATTCAATACCTGGGGCGTGCCGCAATGGTGGGGCGGGCGTCATTCCTTTGCGTCGAGAGTATGTGCGCAATCTTCGTCCCCGCGGGGGTGAACGAGGCACGGGGCATGGTATAGGTCGGGCGTCGAGCGGAAGAATCGATAATGCGGTGCATCAGTTGCGGATCCGAGAATCGTGAGGGCGTCCAATTTTGCGAGAACTGCGGCGCCAAGATGGAACGTGCCTGTCCCGCCTGCGGCACGGTGGTGTCGCCCGAGGCGCGATTTTGCGGCGCTTGCGGTCACCGGATAGCGCAGGACGCCGCGACCCCGGCGCAGTCGCCGGCGCTCAAGTCCGAGAGGCCGGAGCGCTACACCCCGTCGCATCTTGCCGAGCGCATTCGCGGCAGCCGCGGGGCGCTCGAGGGCGAGCGCAAGCAGGTGACGATCCTGTTCGCCGACCTTAAGGGTTCGCTCGAGATGATCGAGGGTGCCGACCCCGAGCACACCCAAGCCATCCTGGATTCGGCGGTCGGTGCGATGATGGACGCGGTGCACCGCTACGAGGGCACGGTCAACAAGGTGCTCGGCGACGGCATCATGGCGCTGTTTGGCGCGCCGCTGGCCCACGAGGACCACGCGGTCAGGGCCTGCTACGCCGCGCTCACCCTGCAGAAGGAGATGCAGGCGGTGGCCGCCGAGACGCGGCGCAAGCACGGGATCGAGGCGCAGGTGCGGATCGGCCTGCACTCCGGCGAGGTGGTGGTGCGCTCCATCGGCAACGACCTGTCGATGGACTACGACGCGATCGGCCCGAGTGTACATATCGCCGGCCGGATGGAGCAGTTGGCGACGCCGGGAAGCACACGGATCAGCGCCGAGACGTTTCGCCTGGCGGAAGGGTTCGTCGAGGTGGCCGCGCTCGGGCCGGTGCCGGTGAAGGGGCTGGAGGCGCCGATCGAGGTCTACCAACTGACCGGCGCCGGCGCGGCGCGGACGCGTCTGCAAGCGGCGGCGGCCCGCGGGCTCACCCGTTTCGTCGGCCGCGACGCCGAGATCCAGGCCCTGAATGAGAGTTTGCAGCGGTCCGGCGAGGGCCAGGGCCAGATCGTCTCGGTGGTTGGCGAGGCCGGGGTCGGCAAGTCGCGGCTGTTCTACGAGTTCACTCGCTCGCACCGCGTCGAAGGCGGGCTGGTGCTGGAGAACAGCTCGGTCTCCTACGGCAAGGCGAGTCCCTGGCATCCGGTCGTCGACTTGCTGAAAGGCTACTTCGGAATCGAGGACGAAGACGACGCCCGGCGGGTGGCGGAAAAGGTTGCCGGCAAGCTGGTGATGCTGGACGACGCCCTGCGCTCGTTGCTGTCGCCCCTGCTGACGCTTCTCGGCGTCGCCGTGGACGACGCCGAGTGGAACGGCTTGGAGGCGTCGGACCGTCGCACTCGCATGCTGGAGTCGGTAAAACGCCTGCTGTTGCGCGAGAGCCGGGTGCAGCCGTTGATCCTGGTTTTCGAGGATCTGCACTGGATCGACGGCGAGACGCAAGCGCTACTGGACAGCCTGGTGGCGAGCCTGCCGACCAGTCGGATCCTACTGTTGGCGAATTATCGGCCGGAGTACAAGCACGGCTGGGGCGGGCGGACCTACTACAAGCAATTGAGGATCGACCCGCTGGCGGCGGCCGGCGCCAAGGAACTCACCGCCGCCTTGATCGGCGACGACCCGGGTCTCGACGACTTGAAGCGGCTGTTGATCGAGCGCACCGAGGGCAATCCCCTATTTCTGGAGGAGAGCGTGCGCACCCTGGTGGAAACCGGGGTGCTGGTCGGCGGTCGGGGCGCCTACCGCATGGAGGGAAAGATCGAGGCGATCGAAGTGCCGGCGACGGTGCAGGCGATCCTCGCGGCCCGCATCGACCGCCTGGCGCCGGCGGCAAAGCACCTGTTGCAATGCGCCGCCATCATCGGCCACCACGTCGCCTACCCGGTCCTGGCGGCGGTCGCCGAGACGGAGGAGGCGGCGCTGCGACGCTGTCTCGCCGAGCTGCAGGAGGGCGAGTTCGTTTACGAGGCGCAGCTCTTCCCCGAGCTGATGTACGTCTTCAAGCACGCGCTCACCCACGAGATCACTTACCACGGCGTCCTCCAGGACCGCCGCCGCGCCCTACACCGACGGGCTGGTGACGCCATCAGCGATGTCTATCCCGATCGCCGCATGGAAAATTTCATGGCGATCATTTCCCATTACGAGCGCGCCGAGGCGTGGGAGAAAGCCGCGCGATTACAACTGGCGTGGTGAGTCTAACACTTGGTGCGCACGGTTGACTGCGGCAACGATCTTGTTGGGGTTGCCGCGGACCGCCTCCTGGACCACGCCGCGGCGAGGCTGGCCGGCCCGTGTGCAACCGCCTAAGATAACGGCGCGAACGCCGTCTCCCGGATCAGGAGGCCGCCGTGGCGTCAGCGGGCGTCAAACGCAAGCTTTCCGCGATCCTTGCCGCGGACGTGGCTGGCTACAGCCGGCTCATGGGTGCCGACGAGGAAGGCACGCTCGAGGCGCTCAAGCGCCACCGGGACACGTTAATCGAGCCCGAGATCGGCTGAATGGACAATGCGGTGGGCACCGAGCCATGAGACCCCTGGTTCCTGCCCTGGTGCTTCTTGCCGGATTCGGCGCGACCGGCGCCGGTGCCGCGGAGGCGCAGCGCTTCCTTGTGATCGGCGACCTGCCTTACACCGCCGAACAGAACCATAGGCTGGAGAACACCATCGCACCGGCGATCAAGAACGCCGGTCATCCCTTCCTGATCCATCTCGGCGACTTCAAGGCCAGCAGCGAGGCCTGCACGAAGGATTTGTTCATCGAGCGCCGCGACCAGATGAACGCCTTGCGTCCCGGCCGCGTGTTCTACACGCCGGGCGACAATGACTGGACGGATTGCGACCGCCCCTGGACCGGGCGGCCGATGTCGGAGCTGGGCCGGCTCGACCTGTTGCGCCGGCTATTCTTCACGGCACCCCCGGACCCGCCGGCGGACTGGGCCTATTCGCGCCAGCCGAGCTTCCCGGAGAACGCGCGGTGGAGGCTGGGCGGCGTGGTATTCGCGACCGTGCATGTGGTCGGCACCAACAACGGCCGCAATCAGATCCTGAAGGACGATATCGCGGCGGCGCTGTCCCTGGTGGCGGCGCGCGACCGGGCCAACCGGGTCTGGCTCGCCGCCGCCTTCGCCGCGGCAGACGCGGCCGGGGCGAGGACCGTGGTCATCGCCACCCACGCCGACGTGACGGATGTCGCGGCAAAGGAACCCTGCACCGCCGACATTCGCAGGAGGTGCGACGGCTTCGCCGGTTTCAGGTCGCAACTAACCCGCCACGCGGCCGCCTTCGGCAAGCCGGTGCTGCTGGTCCACGGGGACACCCGCCCCTATTGTCTGGACCAGGGCTTCGGCGGTACCACGGCACCCGGCCTGTGGCGGCTCAACGCCGCCGGCGACGACGTGGATTGGACCGACGCGACGGAGATCACCGTCCAACCGGACGGCTCCTTCGCCATCCTGACCCTGGTGGGACGCAAACAGCCGCGGGACGGCTGCGACTGACCCGACCACCGCCAGCCTCGATGCCCGAAGTCAGGTCCTAAACAGTTCATGCGTGGACGCGGCCAGGGTCCGGTACGACTCGAGTGCGGCCTAGCGCATTATCCGATCACGTGGAATCGGTTCCAGCCCACGCCCCCACCCGGCCACCCACGGGATGGTATGCTATGGGTGGCCGGGTGCGGGCGTGGGCCGGTTCAGCCTGAATGGAAAATGCGCTAATCTGCCGTCGACATCAATTTTCCGAGAGACCGTCTCGAAATCACCGGTCGATCCCGCCATTGTGACGACGAAGCATCGAACCGTCCGTCGGTTCGGGACGCGGTTCGAACCCCGCCGATCACAGCGTCGGCAACCAATTCTCGGAGTTTCATCATATGCCTCGACGAATCGTGCGGGCCGTCTTTGCCTTGGCCTTGTTGCCGTTCGCCGCCGTGTCTATCGGGAAATCATCGATATCCGGCGCCGCCGAGCATGACCTTCAGGTGGCAACCTTCGCCGGTGGTTGTTTCTGGTGCGTGGAATCCGATTTCGACATGGTGCCCGGCGTGGTACGCACCGTCTCCGGCTATACCGGCGGCAGTCCAAAGGACCCAACCTACAAACAAGTCTCCGCCGGCGGCACCGGACACCGCGAAGCTGTGCGGATATTCTACGATCCGACGAAGGTTTCCTACGCGACGCTGCTCGAGATTTTCTGGCGCAGCGTCGATCCGACCGATGACGGCGGCCAGTTCTGTGACCGGGGCGAGAGCTATACCACCGCCATCTTCGCCAACTCGCCGGAACAGACGCGGCTGGCGGAAGACTCCAAGCGCGAGCTTCAAGAGGCGGCCGTCCTCGATCGGCCCGTGGTCACCCCGATCGAGGCCGCCGGGCCGTTCTATCCGGCGGAGACCTACCATCAGGAATATTACGAGAAGAATCCGCTGCGGTACAAATTCTATCGCTATCGATGCGGTCGCGACGCACGGGTCAAGCAACTCTGGGGCGACGACGCCCACCGCGGGATCGGCAAGCACTGAACCAGGGCGTGCACTCATAAATTGACGGTCTGCTTCAGGCTACGTAGCAGACCTTTGGATGCCCCGTGAAAGTGGGGAGCCCGCCTAAGCCAGTCCCACTAGTTATCAGGCTTTGCGTTTGCCTTTCTCCCAGCTTCTCGCCGCTTCCTCGGTCGTTCGGCGGCCGACCTGTCTGAGATTGCCACTACCATATGCCCGGCGAAGTTCGCCTTCGCGCCTCTCCGGGTCTCGGGTGATGCCACTGTGGACGATCCGTCCACCTTTGACGAAATCGTATTTGTAGGTGTCGCGCGTTTTAGCCACGGTCACACTCCATTGGTGACAACGCTTTAGCCGTTATCTTAGCTTGTCTGACTCCAGGAATACAACGAGAACATCAGTGGGCGGCGTGATGCACCTATACGTCGAGCTCATCGATCGGCAGGGGCCTTACTCGATTGTGCCTGGCCGTCGCTCGTTTGCGAAATCGCGCAGGGCAGAGAGTGCATAGTCTATCGCTTCAAGTATTGTGCCAAGCTCGGGCATCGCCCACTCAGGTGCGCCGCCGCCTGCGGCCTTAACAAATTTATTAACCTTGGCCGAGAGCGCGTATACTTGGACCACGAGATTTGCGCACTGGGAGCCCAGCAGGCCAAGCCTCGGAATGTTCTCCTGATAGTTGACGTCGTGAAAATCAAACCACACGACTTCATCACTTTCAATATTTCGCCCCTCTTCTTGGCGATGCTTGCAAAGAGCTTGCACAAATTCCGCGTCTTTCCGCATTTGATTGAGTTCCGCGTAGAGCGCACAAGCGAGCGTCACCGATTCGTCGTCGCGCTCTCTTCTCCGCCGGCGGATTTGGAGCTTGTCGTTGTACACCGTGGCGCCGAAGAAACCGAGACCCGCGCCGACGAGCAACGCCAG
>JBHICX010000009.1:0-18363 GCA_046759805.1 Kiloniellales bacterium
CGAAATCGTTGTACGAGGTATGGGTGAAGGCGCCCCGGCCGTTGCAGTCTCCCATCGCCCACACGCCGGGCGCGCTGGTACGAAGCTCGTCGTCGACCTTGATGAAGCCGCGTCGGTCGGTCTCGACGCCGGCCTGGTCGAGCCCGAGATCCTGGGTGTTGGGCACCCGACCGGTGGCCACCAGGAGGTGCGATCCGGCAACCCGGACCGTCTCGCCCTGGCACCGCATGGCGATGGAGACCGCGCCATCGGTGCCCTCGACGCGCCAGTCGCCGGTGTCGGTCAGGACCTCGACCCCTTCGGCCTCGAGGATCCCGCGCACGGCTTCGCCGACGTCCTCGTCCTCGCGCGACAACAGGTGCGAACCGCGGTGGACGACCGTCACTTTGCTGCCGAAGCGGCGATACATCTGGCCGAATTCGAGGCCGATATAGCCGCCGCCGAGGATCACCAGGTGGTCCGGCAGGGTGTCCAGTTCCATCATGCGGGAATTGTTGAGGGTGGGCGCCGTCTCGATCCCGGGAACCGGCGGCACGGCGGCGCGGGCGCCGACGTTGATGAAGATCCTCTCCGCCTCCAGGAGCGCGTCGCCGACGCGCAGCGTGTGCGGGCCCTCGAAGCTGCCGTGCCCCTCGTAGACGGTGGCGTTGTCCAGGCCCTTGAGCCAGCGCTCGACGCCGCTGTTGGACTTGGCGACGACCGCGTCCTTGCGCGCCTTCACCTTGGCCATGTCGACCCGGATCGGGCCGTCGATCACGACCCCGAAGTCGGCCCCCCGGCGGGCCATGTGGGCGGCGCGGGCGCTGGCCACCAGGGTCTTGGTGGGGGTGCAGCCGTTGTTGACGCAGGTGCCGCCGAACCGCTTGCGCTCGATGATCGCCACCTTCTGGCCGGCCCCGGCCAGGCGTGCCGCCAGCGACGGCCCCGACTGGCCGGTGCCGATGACGATCGCGTCGTACATTTCTGTCATGGCTCTGCCTCCCGTAATGGTGGGGGACCGCACTCGTCGCCAAGAGACTATCAGGAAGCGCCATCGCGAGTCCTGCGACAGCGCCCGGCCAATCGGCCGTCACTCTGTGCCACAAAAGTCAGAAGTCAGGTATAATCCGATTTCCGACGTCTGATATCTGGGGGCGCGGTGAAGACATTCGATCAGCTTTGGGTGTGGCGGGAACCCGACATCGCGGGCAGCCTGCCCTGGTATCTGGATGTCGCCACCAACCGGGAGCCGGCCAAGTTCCGCATCGCCCGCACCATTCCGGTGGCGGTCTCGCTGGCGGACTCGTCCGAGCCGGCACTGTGGGACGAGCTCGACCGGTTGACGGCGATCTTCCTCGACCGCAGGCAGCGGCTGCGCAACGGCGACGAGGTGCCGAGGCAGGCGACCACGGGCCCGAGCCTCCTGGACCTCACCCGGGAGCTGACCCAGCGCATGCTCACCCATTGTAACTTCTGCCGCTGGAATTGCCGCGTCGATCGCAGCCGGGCGACCAAGTTCGGCGCCTGCAAGCTGGCCTCGGACACCCGGGTCAGCACCTATTTTCATCATCCCGGCGAGGAGCTGGTGTACCGGGGCCTCTATGGTTCCGGCACCATCTTCTTTACCTCCTGCAACATGCGCTGCGCCTTCTGCCAGAACGGTGACATCAGTACCGACAAGGACAACGGGGTGGTGGTGGATGCCAGCACACTGGCGGCGATGGCCTGGCTGTTGAGGATGGAGGGATGCCACAACGTCAACTGGGTCGGCGGCGAGGTCACCATCCACCTGCACACCATCGTCGAGGCCATCGCGCTCCTGGGCGCCGCTGAGGGGCCGCCGAGTCGCGCCGAGCTCATTAAGGCCCTGCGGGTGAAGAGCGATCACTTCACGGACTATCAGCCGATGGTCGAGGCGGCCAACTATGCGGGCGAGTTCAACGCCCCGATGCTGTGGAACAGCAACTTCTATATGACCGATCCGGCGATGAAGGTGCTGCGGGTGCTGATGGACGTCTGGTTGCCCGACTTCAAGTTCGGTCCCGGTCGCTGCGCGATCTTGCTTTCCCGGACGCCGCGATACTGGGAGACGGTCATCGGCAACTTGGCCATGATTCACGGCTGGGGCGAGGACTTCACGATCCGCCATCTGGTGATGCCGAACCACGTCGAGTGCTGCACCTACCCGATTCTGGAGTGGATCGCCGAGAACACGCCCGAGGCGCCGGTCAACATCATGGACCAGTACCACCCGGACAACTTCTGCGACCCGCACGGCCCGAAATATCAGGCGCGGTATGCAGACATCGCGCGCCGCCCGACCACGGCCGAGCTCAGGCAGGCGTTCCGTCACGCCGAGCGGTTGGGCCTGCGCTTCCAGACCCTGAGCCACGAGAAGAACGCGCGGGCGCTGTTCATGTAGTTGCGACCCGCAGGTGGCGCGGCACCAGCCCCTAGGCAAGGCGCGGCCGCGAGGTCATAATGCGGGTCTGCACAGGGGGCGTAATCAATAACGAAGGGGGAGGACAGATGATCGGTGCCGTCGCATCCGGCGCCAGACTCCTTATCCTGGGGTTCGGCGCCGGTGGCTTGTTGCTGGTCGCGCCTGCCATGGCCGCGGAACCGGCGCCCTTGCCCATCATCGACAAGGACGTTCACATGGGCGTGGCATCCTGCGCCGGGAGCACCTGCCACGGCGCCGTCGAGCCGTGGAAGGGCTCGAACGTGCTGCAGGACGAGTTCATCACCTGGCAGCGCCATGACAAGCATGCCAAGGCCTACCAGGTATTGCTGGAGGAACGCTCCAAGCGCATCGCCCGCAATCTGGGCCTCGAGGCGGCGCATACCGCCAAGATCTGCCTCGACTGTCATGCCGACAATCCGCCGCCGGAGCGCCGCTTTCGCAGCTTTCAGATCACCGACGGCGTCACCTGCGAGGCTTGCCATGGCGGCGCCGGCCGCTGGATCGGCGTGCACATCTCGGCCGCCGCGTCACATGAGCGCAACATCGAGGCCGGCCTGTACCCGAGCGCCGCCCCAAAGAACCGGGCGCGGCTGTGCCTGTCCTGCCATTTCGGCGACGGCACCCGTTTCGTCAGCCACCGGATCATGGGCGCAGGCCATCCACGCATGAGCTTCGAGCTCGACACCTTTACCGCGATCATGCCGGCGCATTTCAAGGTCGACGACGACTACCGCAAGCGCAAGGGCGCGTGGAGCGGCGTCCAGACCTGGGCGATCGGCCAGGCGATGGCGATCGGTGTCGTGCTCGACGCCATGATCGACGAGAAGCGCGGCCGCGACGGCGCCTTCCCGGAACTGGTGCTGTTCGACTGCTACTCCTGTCACCACCGCATGAGCAACCTGCGTTGGGCGGCGCGCGAGAGCGTCGGGCTCGATCCGGGCATCCCGCGCATCAGCGATGCCAACCATCTGATGCTGCGCATCATCGCCGCCCAGGTGGACGCGCCCTTGGGCAAGGAGGTGCGCGAAAAGACCCTGGCCCTGCACAAGGCCACGCGCGTCTCCCAAGCGGCCATGGTCGAGGCGGCCAAGGCGCTGAAGACGCTGACCGACAAGTTGATCGACCGTTTTGCCGAGCACCAGTTCTCCAAGGCGGACATGGAGGCCCTGCTGCTCGGCGTGCTCGACGAGGGGCTCAACGGCGAGTACGCCGACTATCCGGGGGCCGAGCAGGCGACCATGGCCTTGGGCGCCATCATCAACGCCATGCTCGACACCGGCGCCATCGACCAGCAGGGGTTCGACGCCCTCAACGCGGCGCTGGAGATCTGTTACAAGGCGGTGGAGAAGGACGAGGCCTACGATCCCAAGGCTTACGTCGCGGCCCTGAAGGGCTTCCAGGGGAAGCTGCCGAAATAGCCGACAGGGATCAGGTATCAGGGATCAGGAGTCGGTTTACTGATACCTGATACCTGATCCCTGACATCTACTTCCCGATCCGGGCCTGCTTCTTGCCGGTCGCCGGCGCGGGCACGAAGTCCTGCAGGCGCACCTCTTCCGAGGTGAACCAGGGGTTGCCGTCGACGTCGAGGTAGAGGCGGCGCTGCTCCTCTAGGGTGAACGGCCGCGAGCCCAGGCGGCCGAACACCGCGATCTGGTGGCCGGTCTCGTCCACCGCGCGGTCGCGGTCCAGCGCCTTGGACAGCGAGATGGCCGGCCGCTTGGTCTCGTACCAGGCGATCAGCTCCGGCTTCGGGTCGGGAGTGAAGCCGTAGAAGCGCGGCTGGCTCTCCGGTGAGGTGAGCTGCACCACCTTGAGCCCGTTTCGCCCGTCGGCGACGTAGGCGAACAGCGAGGCGTTGGTCGAGGCGACGATCACGTCCCGGGCGTCGTTGATTTGGCCGTCCGCCGTGAACAGTTGATAGAGCCGCGGTTTCTCCGGGTTCTCCACGTCGATGATCGCCAGCCCCTGGGCCATCGCCGCCACATAGGCGAAGCTGCGGGCGATATAGACCCGGCGGGCGTCGGCGAGTGCCACCCGGGCGTCGGGGATGAGGCGCGGGCGCTTCGGTTCGGTCACGTCGACCACCTCCAGGCCGGCGGCGTCGGCGACGAACAGGTAACGGAACTGCAGCGCCGTCGCGCGCGGGTCCGGCACCTCGATCACCGCCGCCACCTTGGGCGCCATCGGCTCGTCCATGTCGAGGACCACCACCCCGCGCGGCGTCGAGATATAGAAGATCGTGCCGGCGATGGTGATATGCCGCGCGCCGTCCAGCACCCCGTCCGCATTCCAGGTGAGCGCCCGCTCGAAGAAGTTGTTGCGCGGCTCGCCGTCGGCCAGCGTGTTGATATCGACGGCGATCAGGCCTTCCTCGGAATCGGTGACGAAAGCGTAGTTGTAGATCGGGTGGAAGGGTTGCTCCTGGTTCACCTGGCGCATCAGGTCGCCCTGGTTGCGGGGCGGATGAATCGGCTGGTTGGTCAGCAGCGCCACACAGGTGGCGTTCGTGGTGTCGACCTGGGTGTCGTGGCCGAGCGGCGAAAACGGCGCGGTCAGGATGCGGTGGGCGATGCCCTTGTTGGCGATCGAGGCCACGTCATAGGCCTGCAGGCCGCCGTCGCCCTCGGCCACGTACAGGTACTCGCCGCGCAGCTGCAGGCAGCCGGTCACGTCGCCCTCGTGGCTGAAGCTCTGCACCAGCTCGCGCTCGCGCTCCTGGTGATCGCGGTACCAGTCGGGATAGGCGTATTTGTGCAGGAAGCTGCCGATCACCGCCTGCGGCTCGTCGTACTCAACCACCTTGACCGCCTCGATGCCGCCGTCGGAGCCGACCCAGGCGAAGGGCCCGACGAAGTTCACGAAGTTGGTCCCGTGCAACAGGAGCTGCGCCATGATGGCGTTGTTGTCGTTGGCCTCCGAGAGATGGCAGTCGGTGCAGGTCTTGGTCTCGGTCTTGCGCACGGTGTGCGGGAAGTGCGGGGCGAAGGCCTGGCTTGAAAAGCCGCTCGCCGCGATCGGCGGCTGGGCGATGTAGATGCGTTCCCGATTGATGTTCTGGGACGACAGGATCAACGCCGAGGTAGAGCGGATCGGCGCGATGGTGTTGCCCTTGACGCTGGAATGGATGCCGAGCTGGAACATCTGATCGCGCGCCACCTGCGGGTTGTAGGTGGCGAAGTTGCGGGTCTCGCCACCCTCGAAGTGATGCCGCTCGGTCTTCCAGTTGGCCTGGATCGGCAGGTGGCAGCCGGCGCAGGAGGTGGTCCATGAGAGATGGCAGGTGAAGCACTCCATGCGCTCGTCGTTGTGGGCGCGCTTATCCCGCGGCACCCCGGGGCCCCATCGGGAATAGGGCGGCCCCTTCTCCACCAGCTTGGCCCGCGCCGCCTTCGGGTTGTAGGCGGCGTGCCCCGGGTCCACGGTGTCCTTGACCAGGCTCATCTCCCATTCCAGCTCCGGGTAGAGCGACGCCCGCTGGAACAGCTTGCAGTCGCGCCGCTGCTCTAAAGGCAGGCCGCATTCGGGCCCGACATATTCGAAGCGCTTGCGCCCGTCGGGAGTGCGTAAGAGCGACAGATCGTTGCCGCCGGGCGGCGCCGCGGGACCCGAGGTGCGCAGGTTCGGATAGCGGTCGGCGGTGCCGTGGCAGTCGACGCACCGGATCTCGATGGCATTGGCCACCTCACCGTAGATGTGGCCGCTGCCGTGGGAATCCTGTGAGAAATGGCAATCCACACACTGCATTCCGACGTCGAGATGGATCGACGACATATGCACCGCCTTGGACCATTTCTCCGGATCGTCCGGCTCGACGATGTTGCCCGCGGCATCCAAGAGATTGCCCTTTCGGTCCTTCTTGAAGATCGCCCGGAAGTTCCAGCCGTGGCCGTGATAGTCGGCGAACTGGGTGTTCTTGAGCTCGGGGTTCAACTCGCTCACCCGCTTCACGAACTCGAGGTCGCCCCACTTGCCGCGGATCGCCGCCTCCTCCGGATTGCGCTCGAGGATCTCGTGCATCTCCTCGATGCTCGGATACCTCTGCTCCTCCGGCCACATGGCCGGCGCGTCGGACTCGTAGTCCCACATGGTGTAGCCGAGGTACGAGTTCACGAACACGTTCGGCTGGTGCATGTGGCACACCATGCACTGGCTGGTCGGGATGGCGTTGGTGAACACGTGCTTCAGCGGATGGCCTTCCTCGTCCCTGGGAATCGTCGGGTCGATGGTCTGCGCCATGCCCTCGAAGCCGAACCTGGCATAAGGGCCGGAATGGCGCGGGTCGCGGTCGTTGGCGTAGACCACGTGACAGGAAGCGCAGCCGGACGAGCGGTAGTCGCCCGGCTGGTCGTTGGTGCCGAGGAACCATAGGAACGGGTCGTTGAGCCGCGTCTTGTGGATGTTGAGCACCGGGATCGCCACGCGCAAGCCGGTGCCGGGGCCTCGGTTCGACTGGCGAATGTCGGGGCGACCCGGCTCCTCGAGCCGTTGCAGCTGGCCCAACGAGTTGGGCAGGCCGATCTCGGGGAACAGGTTGAGGATGTTGCGCCCGCCGCGCTCGAACACCCGGAAGATGTCGCCAGGCGGGATCACCTCCCAGGCCGGCAGCGGATAGAGCTGCGGCAGGATGCCGCGGGCGGTCATCCTGGCGTCCGGCTTCACCGGGTTGACCATCGAGGCCGGCTCGCCCTCGCGGGTATAGGCCTCGCCCAGGATGTATTGCTTGAACGGCAGGATGCCGTTGTTGTAGGCCCCGCCGCCCCACAGCATGGCGCCGCTCGACATCATGCTGCGCTCGACCGCCTGGATGATCGACAAATGACAGGCGCCGCAGGCCTCACGCGCCACGCGCAGATCGGAGGGATTGACGAAGCGGATGAACTCCGGCGCCTCGCGATTTAAGAGCGTGTAGCTGCGCTCCGGATTGCGGCTCTTGGGGAAGTGCCAGCTCCCCGGGAAGCGCGGCTGCACATGCGCCTTGTCGAGCGCCTCCTCGTGGGTGAAATGGGCGCGCGAGATGGTGGCGTCGCCACCGTGGCAGTCGGTGCAGCCGAGGATCACCCCGGGTGTGTCGTGCATGGACGGCGCGTCGGTCTGGCTGTGGCAGCTCAGGCACCCGGCGCTCTTGGCCTCGGCCTGCTCGTGCAGCTGGTTCTTCGGCGCCGGCGGCGTCGGCTTGTACACGACGTGGCGGGCCACCTCCCCGGCCACGGCGGCGAGCGCCGGCGGCGCCAGGGCGGCGCCACAGAGCAGCAAGGCGACGACGATGTACGAGCGTCTCAGCATGCCGGCCTAATAGGTCACGATCACGTTGCCCAGGACCGAGTAGAGGATGTGCTTGTCGAGCCCTGACGGGTCGGCCGCGGTGGCATAGATCTCCTTGAGCCCGGTCTCGGCGACCAGCACCGCCCCGGACAGCCGCAGAACCACGTTCTGGTTGTCGAAGGGCCGATAAATGAGCGCCGTCGACAGATCATAGCCGATATCCTTCTCGATCGTACCCTGGTTGCGCACCGTCTGCAGGACCTCGGTCTCGGCGAAGCGCAGCCAATTGAAATTGGTCGACAGACGCAGCTCGGGCAGGAGATCGAAGTCGGTGCCGAGGCCGACCAGCAGGATGCCCGGATTGTTGAAGTTCGACTGGCCGTGCTCCTTGCTGGTGCGCAGGCCGGCCAGCACGCCGTTGCGCTGAGTGAGCGCCACGCCGCCGCCGCCGATGAACGGGATGCCCTGGCGGATCCAGTAGCTGGTGTCGGCGCCGGCGAACTGGGGATTCTCGAAGATCGCCTCGAAGCCTTCCTCGGTGTCGTCGAACGGATCGTCGTCGCCGCTGGCGAACAGGAGCGAGCCGCGGAGCCGGATCCAGTCGAAGTCGATCGACGGCTCGAGCGCCAGGAAGTAGGCGTGGATGTCCGAATCCTCCTCGAACAGGCTGCCGTTCAGCTGGTTATGCTCGTCGGTGCCGATGGCGTAATAGGCCGAGGCGGTCAGGTTGGCGCGGCCGAAATGGCCGTCGCCGTTGAAGCCGAGATAGGTCACGTTGTACTTGCGCGGCCGCTCGTCACCGAACGACGCCGGGCGCTCGATGAAGTCGTTGTCGTTGAAGAAGAACCGGTCGTCCTCGCGGTTGCGGTTGTGCACCACCGTGAACTGGGAGACGAAGCCGAGCATCGGCAGGTCCTGGATGTACAAATTCGCGATGAAGATGTCGTCGTCGCGGACTCGGCGAAACACGTCGTTGAGGCCGCTGTTGGTGTCCTTCTCAAGGCGCCGGAACCAGGCGAGATTGTACTGGAAGATGTTGTTGTCGCGGTCGCCGAACAGCCGAATACCGAGCTGATTGTCCTGGAACAGGAAGCCACGGAAGTCGGTCGAGAACGGCTGTATGCCGAAGCGGATCGAATCGAAGTCGTAGCGTTCGGAGACGTTGCGGATGTGGTAGTCGACGAACGCTTCCTGGACCCCGATATGGTAGTCCTCGCGGGTGGTGCCGTCGCGCGGATCGCGCTTCAGCACCCCGACCTCCTCGACCTCGGTGTAGTTGCCGTTGATCACCGGGGTAAACCGCACCTCCAGGTCCGGAGGCTTGTATGCCGTGTCCCCCTTGATGAGCGAGGCGCTCAGGATCAGGTTCTGGTTCAACAACAGCTGCTCGCCGTTGCCGAACTGGTCGAGGGATCCGGGGCGCCGCGAGGCCTGGTCGGCGATCGGGGTCGGCACCCGGCGCGGCTCGATGACCGTGTCGGAGATGGCCGCCAGGTTGATGAACCAGTCGGGATCGGCGATCGGCCGGTCCGCCTTGAAGACGTTCTGGTTGTGGGGGTCCCACCACCTGGCGGAGACGCCGACCGCCTCGATGAGCCGCCAGCGGTCGGGGATCGGGATGAACTCGCGCGGCAGGTTGGGCGCCGGCGGCGGCACCGCGCCCGGGTCGACCTCGGCCGCCGGGGGCGCCGGCTCGGGCGCCGGTTTGCCCGGCACCCGGCGGTCCGACTCGGAGACCAGGATCTCCTCGCCCGCCGCCGCGGTCAGGTCGATCATCTCCTTGCCGGCCTCGGCCGAGGCGGGGATGGCGAGCACCCACCCGGCCACCCAGATCCATGCCCGCCTGCCCATGCTACTTCCCCTGACAGACATTCTGTCTGTCCGAGCCGATGAACGGCTTGAACGGGCAGTTGACGTAACGCAGCTGCACCCCGCCCGGCGCCAAGTTGTCGGCGCGGATCCCCTGCGGGGCGTTGCCGACGCCGGCGGCCAGCACGATGCCGGCGTTGTGCAGGCCCAGGAAGGCCACCATGTCGTCCTGGTCTACGCCGTCGCCCGATATGCCGATGCCGCCGATCAGCTGGCTGCCGCGATAGATCGGCACGCTGCCCGGAAAAATCTGAAAGCCGTTGGCGACCCGGGTGATTACGCCGGCGTCATTCAACGGATAGAAGGTGCAACGGGCGTTAGTGTCGGTGGTGTTGAGCTCAACGAAGACCAAGTGCTGCGCGATGTTGTCGACCACCGAGTCGAGCTGCAGACCGGTGTTGAACGGGCTCCATGAGCCGAATTCCTTGCTGAATGGTCCGGGACCGTTGCCGTCGATGCCGTCCGGAAGGAACGGCCGTGACAGGTTGCCGCCGGAGCGGTCGGCGAAGGCAACGCCGTTGGCGAGCGCATCACCACCCAGCAAGCGTTGAACGTTGCCAAGGAACTGCTCCAGCGTTACGCCCAGTATGTTTAAACCGGGAACCACGCCTAGGTTGCCGACCGTGCCCCCGGCGCCGAACACGCCCGACGAATCGTAGGCCTGCAACTGAGCCGCTGCTTGGGTGCTCGAGAAGAAGGCGGCGGTGCGGGCCTTCTGCAACGAGGTGTCGGTGCCGAACACCGGCCCGTCCGGGGTGCGCGCGATGCCCAGAATGTTGCCCTGGGCGTCGACCACCGAAACCGTGACCTGGATGTGGCTGGGCAACGGCCGCCGGATCTGTGCCCGACCGGAAAACGCGATGTTGAGCGCGTTGCCGAGGATCGTGGTGACCTCGGTGGCGGTCAAGCCGCCGGCGGCGGGCAGCGGAGAGACGCTGTTGATTGGAGGGAAGCGGTTGGCCGGCGTGGCGTCCTGCAGGACGAAGACCGGCCGGCCGAGGAAGTTGAAGATCCCGGTCGTCTCCTGGGCGAAACCGGACTCCGGATCGCCATAGGTCTGGCCGTCGATGGTCGCCGCGGCGGCATAGCCAGTCACCGCAACCAGGTTGCCGAGCACCCCATCGATGTTGGCGAACGGCGGCGCGGTGCCGGGATCGGTGCGCAGCGCCCGATGATCGATGTCGGTGTAGCGCAGGCTCTTGCCGACGACGAAGATGCGATTGGCCCGGATGTCTTCCGGGGGTTGGTAGTTGTTCTGCCCGGCCAGCGCGATCACCTCGTCGAGGTCGAAGTCGTAATCGGTGATCATGAGGTCGATGCCGTAGACGCCGTCGGACTCGACGCCGATGCCGCCCACCGGCTCGCCGTTCTTATAGAGCGGCAGGCCCCCCGGATCGGCCGACAGTCCCAAGGGCGAGCGCTTCGGTCCGGCGGTGGCGTCGACGAAGCCCGTCACCGCCGCGTTGGTGGCGAAGCGCACCGAGAGATCCGAGCACGGCAGCTGGGTGAACTGGACCCCGAACAGCGGCCCGCTGGAGGCCATGTACTCGCCCGGGTTGAAGTGCTCCTGCACGATCTGGTTGGCGGTGCGGGTGGTGAACGCGTTGCCCCGGGACGACAGGTAGGCGCCGGTAATCGCCTTGGCGATGGCACTGAGCTCCGTCCCCGGCGAGTCGGAGAGGTCCACCCCCAGGGTGGTCCCGGCGGCGCCGAGGACGTTCTGAATCTGCTCCAGCCCGTTGTTTTGGACGATGCCCCGTCCGGAGGTCACCTGTAGCAGGGTCGGCGCGCCGTTCATGCGGAACACGCCCAGCACGTTGCCGACCCGGTCGACCACGGCGATCGTTGCCGGGGCACTGCGGGCGTTGGCCTCGGCCACCGCCGCGGAAATGATCTGTTGAACCTCGCCGGCGGCCAGGTTCGCCGCCGCCGCCGTGGCCGGCCATAGCATCCCGGCGGCCAGGACGCGGGCGAGCAGCCAAAGCCCGATGCGGGCGGCACCGATCATAGTCCGCCGCTTTCCGGGATGACGCCGAACACCCCGAACTTGAACGCCGTCGCGGTGCGATAGGCGATGACGATGCTGACCCCCTGATTGTCGACCCCGATGTCCTCGTCGAGGATCTTGAAGACGATCCGGTCGTCCTCGACCGGGAAGCGGTTGTCGATCAGGCTGTCCCGGTCCCCGTCCCAAGGAATCCAGTAGCCCTCGTTGGTGCGTTGCCGGAAGCTGGCGGCGGCAATCTGGGCATAGACGTAACTAGCGATTGCCTGATCGCCGTCAAGCACAACCACGAGGCGAAGGTCGTCGATTTTTCCGTCGGTGAACGAGGCGCCGAGAACGGCGCCGGCCTCGGAAAGGCGGTACTCCTGCGCCTGGCCCGGCGGCGCCGGCACGGCACCACAAACGGCAATCGCCAAGATTGCCGCCTTGAACGCCCCCCACCTACCGGGCCGCTGCCACAGGTGAAACAGCGCAGCCTGGCACAGCCTCCCCGACACCTTTTTCGCTCCCCACGCCCGCCCCGTTGTTCGGGACGTGGCACCGTCATGATTGACTCTTTATGCTCCCTGCACCCGCCCCCGTTGCCGGAACGCGGCGCTCATCATGCTTCTCATAGTTTGTGTAGCCGCCCCTGCCAGACCTTCACAGCGACCGTATGACTGCGGCATTATAGCGACAGTGAATTGAAGCGGAAGCCGGTTCCGGCCAGTTGACGCGGCGGAAGCCGTGGTTTTTCAGAGCGGTGCTATATTTGCAACAGCGCGCTGCCTGCGCATCACCGGCCGTCGCTCAGGAAGCCCCGCCGGCGGCCTTCACCAGCCCCGGGCGCATCGGCCCGAGGAACGGCTGATGAAACTCGTGGCAGGTGATGCAGGTCGAGGGAACACGGTCGGCAGCCCGCTCGCCGCCATGGCACTGCTGGCAATTCTCGATGCCGGGCAACAGCACGTCGCTCGCCGTCTGGGAGTCTGGCGCCCGATGGCACTCGACACAATCCATGGTTTCATGACGGCCATGGTCGAACCGCCCCTTGAGCAGCCAGCGGTCGGCCAGCAGCACCGGCTTCACCCGCCAACCGCCGGCTGGTCCCGTCACCTCGTGACAGCCTTTGCACACCGCCCGGCCAAACAGGTAATCGGCCGCTTGGGCGGCGCGCTGCCGCGCCCAGCCTAGGGCCTCCAGGCGCGCGGCTTCGGTCAGCTTGGTGCCCGGCCGTCGGCGCACGCTGGGCGGCGCTTCCGGTGCCGCAACCCCGCCGCGCAGCGCCATCCTGGCGTAAAACTCCTGCACCGTCAGCAGCGCTTCCTTGACATCGCCGTGCGGCACCACGCGGTCCGGCGCCGTCGCCTCGAACTGCAGCCGGTGGCATTCCGCGCAGTGCCGCTTCATGTCGATCGGTTGCAGGCCGCCGCCGCCGGGATCGGGTCGATGGCAGTCGCCACATTTCAGCACCTTGGTCTCGGCCTTGGCCGGCACCCGCAACCCTTCCGCCTTGAGATGCTTGTGGTGGGGGAATTTCAGGTTCGAGCGCTCGACCCGCCAATCCGGCGGTTTAGGCTCGAGCCGCTGGCGCTTGCCAGCAGCAGCGTCGACCACCACGGCGGGACGGAACTGCGGATGATCGACGCCGAAGTCGGAGGCATCCCTGAGGTCGGTGTTCGCCGCCGACGCCTGCAGACGACCATGACAGCCGGCGCAGAAGGCCTGGTCGGTGCGCACGATCGGCTCGAGACCGGTATGCTCCTTGTGGCAGCTCTGACAGAGCCCGTCGGTCAGCTCCGGAAACGTGAACCTCGCTGGATCGGCGTGGTGCTGGATGCCGGTATGGCAGGCGACGCAAGCCGCATCCTGCACCCTCACGAATGCCGTCTGGTGGCAGACGCCGCAGTTGGCGGCGAAGAACCCGTGCGGCCCCGATACCTGGCCGGTGTCCCACGCCAGGTCCGGCGCCATGGGCCAGATCCGCGCCTGCGTCGGCGCCGCCTGGCGCGGCGTTTCTATGGCCGTCCCGGCGGCGCGCTCGGTGAAATGGGCGACCACCGGCCATATCAGGAACAGTCCCAGCACCAATAACGCCAAGGCCCAGGACCAGCGGCGCTGGCCGAGCCCGGCCGCCTCAAGGCTGGTGCGGCTGCGCGCCTCCAGTTGCTGCAAATCGTCGCCCAGCTGGCGAAGCAGCTCCACGGTGACCGCCAGGTCCTTGCCCGGCGGCGGGTCGATGATGACGATCTCATACGGGCCGAGGCCGATACGATCGCCCGGCTTCACCGTCGCCGCCTGGCATGCCTGATCGTTGAGCGTGAGATCCGCCTGCTCGGCCGCCTCGAAGAACAGGCCGTGCGGTCGCAAGTGCAGCGTGGCGTGGTGCAGGCGAATCCGGGGGTCAGGCAGGTAGGCCTCGGAATCGGCGCTGCGTCCGAAGCGAACCAGCTCGCACGACACCTCGTGGTCGCGCGCCCCGACATTGCCGCTGCGGCGCCGGGTGAGGAATCTGACGAGCGCTTCCACGGTCTCCTACCAGTAGAAGAACACCGACACCACGTGTGTGAACAGCGCCGCCAGCAAGGCAATGGTCAGCGGCACGTGGACATACAGCCATATGTCCATGAGCGCCTTGTAGCGCACGTCGCGACGGGCCCGGGCCAACAGCTCCACCTTCCGGCTCAACAACGTCATCAGCCGGTTCGCCGCGTTGGCTGCGTCACCCGTCAGGTCCCGGGTGCCCTCCTGCACCAGTGCCAGGGCCCGGCTGGTCGCGCAGTTCGGATCGGTGCCGCTGAGCTGCCGCCACACGCCGCCGCCGATTCGAGTCTCCCCGGCCGCCCGCAGCACCGCGGCGTTGATCTCGTCGCCGAGTTTCATGCCCACGTCGCGACACTGCCCATCCAGCTCGGCGATGTTGGTCATGATCTCGCCGAGCGTCAGGCCGCCCCGATTCTCGGTCATCAGCCGCGGATAACGGACGTAGGCGAAAAGCCCGAAGGCGCCGCTGGCGATCACCAGGACCATCAACGCATAGGCCAGCGTATGGACGTTCCAGCCGAACTGGAAACCGGTGTGCAAGGTGGCGATGACCAACAGCCCAAGGCCCAGATAGACATGCGCCGACAGCCAGTCCTCGAGCAACAGCTTGCCGACCCCGTAGCGGCGCTTGCGGATGCCGAACCAGCCGAGCCAGACGATCAACAGTGCCCCGATGGTGCCCAGCGTGTAGCCGAGCCAGGTTCCCCCGTTCGCAGCCCCGAACGGCCGATGCAGCAGATAGGCGACGATTGCCGCCAGTACCAACACGACGGTCAGCTTCAGGTATCGAAAATCGCGGAAGACCAGAACCGACCTATGCATGGCGCCGCCCCTTGGTCATCGGCCCCCACTGCCGCCGCGACGTGCTCCGCCCTAGCGGGCGAGGTTGGCGATCGAGAACAGCTCCTCCGGGCCGACGCGGATCGCCGCCCCGGTGGGACAGGCGCGCACGCAGGCGGCGCCGCCTTCGATGTCCTTGCACATGTCGCACTTCACCGCCAGCTTGAGGCTCTCGGTCTGGCCGCCATCCCCGGCCTTCGCCTTCTGCCGCCGTGCCGCCGACCAGGCCTTGTCCTGCCCCGGCCCCGGGCCCAGACCGAACAGCATCCAGGACAACAGGCTCGGCTTCTCGGGCTCCCTGTAGGCCATGTGTATGACGCCGTAAGGGCAGTTCCGCTCGCAGTTGCCGCAGCCGATGCAGCTGTCGTTGATGTAGACCTCGCCGTTGGGCGCCCGGGTCAGGGCGTCGGGCGGGCAGTCGGCCATGCAATGGGGATGTTCGCAGTGCCGGCACGAGGTGGGGACGTGGATCGTGGCGTAAGTCGGTCCGGCTTCGCGATTGAGCCGCGAGGTGCCGCCATGGGTCTCGGCACAGGCCTTCTCGCAGTTGTCGCAGCGAACGCAAAGCGACTCGTCGATGAGCAGCGCGTCGGTGGCTTCGCCGATGCCCTCATTGATCAGGAACTGCCAGATGTTACCGGTCTCCGGGCGCGCCAGCATGACCTCGGCCTCGCGTAGCCGGTCGTGCATCCGATCCCAGATTTCCGCACTCAACTCCGGCACGTTGTCGAGCAGGGCGCGGAACTTCGCCGCCTCCATCCATAGGGTTTCGGTCTCGATGGCGGCACGCACGGTGGCGTTGTGCGGGTCGTCGGTCAACAGCGCCATCTCACCGACATAATTGCCGGCGGCGACATAGGAGAGCACGATGTCCTGTCCGTCGATGTCCCGTGACACCGTCACCGAGCCCTTGCGGATCAGGTGCACGCCGTCGCCCTCGTTCCCCTCGTGAAACAACGCTTCGCCTGCCTTGAAGGTCTTGAGCTCGGCGGTCTCCAGGGCGTCGGCCAGGGCCGCGTCGCTCAAGCGCGGCGACAAGTAAGTGCGCAGCTGTCGCACCATGGCCGCCGCGTTCATGGCCCGCTCCACCGACGGGACCGAGTTGATCAGCTTGATCATGGTGCGCCGCGGCGTCTCGATGAGGAAGCTTGGCGCCGCGGCCTTGGCGGTCGCCGTGCGCCGGCGACCGGCGATCAGGCCCATCTCGCCGAAGAACTCGCCGCGGCTTAAGCGAACGTTCATCGCCGGATTGTCCGGATCGACATGGATGTCCACCTCGCCGTCGACGATCGAATAGAAGGTGTTGGTGAACTCGTTGCGTTCGAAAATTACCGTGTCGGCCGCCGGCAGGTGAACCGAACTGTCGATCAGCAACTCGCGCAGCTGCAACGTGGTGAGCCCCGACAGGATGGGCATCGAGTCGCGGATCTGCTGCAGGATGTCGTCCACCGTTTTGTCTTGCAAGAGCGGGCCGAACTTCTCCTCGAGCAACGGCTCGTCGGCCGGCTTCACCTTGTTGCCGCCGATGAACTCGACCACCTCGTAGCCCTGGTTCATCGCCTGCTTGATCAGCGGATAGCCCCCCAGCGCCCCGATGACATAGAGGCCGGGCACGTTCGATTCGTACTCGGCGCTGAGTTCGGGCAGGGCTGTGGCGTCCTTACTGGGGAATTCGATGCCGCAGGACTCGACGAAGCGCCTGGGCGGCGTGGCGCCGAGCCGGGCGATGACGCGGTCGCACTTGACCTCCGCCTCGCCGTCCGGGGTGTTCAGCACCATGAGGCCCGGCTGGACCCGGGCCGGCGTGGCGCTGTAGAAGCACTCGACCGCGCCCTTGTCGATGGCCTCGGTAATGAGGCTCAGATTGCCTTGCTTGGCGCGCGCGAATTCGTCGCGCCGATTCACGATGATGACCCGGTTCTGTTTGGCCAGGGCGACCGCGTTCTCGATGGCGGCGTCGCCGGCGCCGACCACCACGATGGTCTCGTCCTCGTATTCCTCCGGATCGTCGAGCTGATACTGCACCCGTTCCCAGTCCGCGCCCTCGATCTCCAGCTTGCGCAGGTTGCCCTGCAGGCCGATGGCCAGGATCACGTACTCCGCGGCGATGGTCTCGCGGCCGTTGATGGTGAGCTCGAAATCGCCCTTCTCGCCGCTGATCGCCGTGACCTCGGCGTTGTAGCGCACGTTGACCTTGAGCGCCTCGGTCTGACGGTCCCAGGTGCCGAGGACGTCCTCGCGAATGCCGGCTGCGAAGTCCATGGGGCTGCGCAAGGGCAGGATGTCCGGCGTCGCCATGACATACTTGCCCTTCTGGTACTTGAAGATGGTGTCCGACAGATGGTCGGTGCGCTCCAACAGCACGTGAGAGACGCCGTTCTCAGCCGCCCGGCCACCCGCGCTCATACCGCCCGGCCCGGATCCGACGATGGCGATCTGATAGCGTTCCGTCATGCCCCGATATGCGGGTCGGCGACCCGGACCGGCTGGCGTCCGATCCCCGACACCCCCTGACGCGCTCGAGATGTGGTCGAGGTTATGCGCGGCACCGTGTCAACGCAAGCGCTACCTAGGGTCGCCGGCTTTGTTGCATTAATGCGACAGAGTTGCCGAATGATCAATCGGCGGGGTGATTTCGGTTGACTCCTCGCCGGGTTGTTCGTTCCGATGCGAGCGAAAGAGGCGGAGGGTCAACCAAGCATCAACGCCAAGATCCGCCCGGCGTGTCAGGGAGCGACGCCAGTGCGCAGCGCCGCCAACGCATCGGTGCGACTTGTATTCGCGGCTATCTTGGCTCTCCTGACCATGTCCGGGGCCGCCTTGGCGGCAGCGCCGGGCGGCGGCAAGCAAAACGGCATCTACCTGCGCGCCTTCGGCGGGCTCGCCCACCAGGAGGAGTCGCGGGTCAACGGCACCAACGTGAGCGACGGAAACCTGGAGCTCGACCCGGCCGCCGGATTGGGCGGCGCCATCGGCTATCGTTGGGGCACCCTGCGCCTCGAGGGTTTCGGGTCGTGGCGGCACCACGACGTCGACGTGTTCGAGGCCTTGCAGCTGGTCACCCGGAACGAGACCACCGGCGCCACGGTGACCATCAACAACGTCAATCGATTCCGGGGCCGGGTCGGCGGCGATTCGACGACGATTGCCGCCCTGGTGAACGGCATCGTCGACATCGACTTCAATCTCCCGGTGGTGCCGTTCGTCGGCGCCGGGCTGGGCGCCGCCTATGTGTCGCTCAATGACGTGCGCGGCAATGCCGGCGGCGTTCCGTTCGAACTCACCGACGACAGCGACATGGTGCTGGCCTACCAGGCGCTCGCCGGGGCCGCGTTTCCGGTCACCCCGCAGATCACCGTCGAGACCCAGTACCGTTTCCTGACCATGACCGATCCCGAGTTCACCGACTCGCTGGGCG
>JBHICX010000010.1:0-18003 GCA_046759805.1 Kiloniellales bacterium
GTATGCTATGGGTGGCCGGGTGGGGGAGCGGGAGGCCAGGAGTCGGCCGTAATGGGCGATAGTATAAGTGGCCGGGGCCGCCGGGGCGGCGTCGGGTCACCGGCCGGTTCAGCCGCCAAGCAGGCGTTCGATCTTTCCCAACAGGCGCGGCAGCTCGACCGGTTTGGTGTCGTAATCGTCACACCCTGCCGACAGCGCCTTGTCGCGGTCACTCGCCATCGCGTGCGCGGTCAGGGCGATGATCGGGATGCCGGAAGTCTGCGGCGAACCCTTGAGTCGCTTTGCCGCCTCCCATCCATCGACGACCGGCAGGCTCATATCCATGAGTATGAGGTCGGGGTTCTCGCTGGCCGCCATCACGACGCCGCGCTCGCCGTCCTCGCTCACGACCACCTCGTAGCCCTTGCGCGTGAGCCGGCGGGAAAGCATGTCACGATTCATCTCATTGTCTTCGACGATAAGTATCTTTGCCATGTTGTCAGCCAGCTCCGCCTCTGTTGCGTGGCGCAGTATATCGGGCCGCTGGAAACCTGTACATTACCCACCGGCGCAAGCGCACCGCGCCGCCCGGCGCCGGATGCCGTCTTCACGAGTAACAGAGGCTGAAAGGTCTATGAGGTCCATGGAAATGTTCGGTCATCGTGACGGATCACAGAGCTTCCTGAAACTGGCCTTTTCCGAGGGCACCCCGAAGCACGCCCTGGTCACCGGTTTCGTTATTGGCACCATACTGACCCTCATCAATCAAGGCGATTTGATGTTGGCGGGCGAGGCGCCCAACCTGGTGAAGGTCGTACTGACCTATCTGGTGCCCTATCTCGTTGCCACCCATGGCGCCGTCATGGCCAAGCGGGCGGCCTTGCGCAAACAGGTCAAGTGACCGGGCTCAACACATGCCGATCGACAGCTTTCCGGATCTTCCCACCTTCGTCAGCCACCTGGAGTGCAGCGCCACCGGCGAGCGCTACCAGGCCGACCAGCGGCACGGCCTGTCCCGGGCGGGAAAGCCGCTCCTGGTGCGCTACCGGCTGGAGGCGCTGGCCGGGGCGCTGAGCAGGCATGACCTGGTCGGACGCGAGCCCGGCTTCTGGCGCTACCGCGAGTTCCTGCCGGTGCGCCGGCCGGAGAACATCGTCAGTCTCGGCGAGACCACGACCCCGATCGTGGCCTGCCGGCGGCTCGGCCGGCGGCTTGGCCTCACGTCCGGCGGCGAGCTCCTGGTCAAGGACGAATCGCGCCTGCCGACCGGTTCGTTCAAGGCGCGCGGCCTGGGGGTGGCGGTGTCCATGGCCAAGGAGCTGGGGGTCGCCAGCATGGCGCTGCCCACCGCCGGCAACGCCGGCGCCGCCCTGGCCGCTTATTGCGCGCGCGCTGCCATTGACGCCTACGTGTTCTGCCCCGACGACGCGCCGGAGACCACGGTGCGCGAGATCGCGCTGCACGGCGCCAAGGTCTTTCGGGTCAACGGGCTCATTAACGACTGCGGCAAGATCGTGGCCGACGGCCGGCGGCCCATGGGCTGGTTCGACGCCTCGACCTTGAAGGAGCCCTATCGCCTCGAGGGCAAGAAGACCATGGGCCTGGAGCTGGCCGAACAGCTGGGCTGGGAGCTGCCGGACGTGATCTTCTACCCGACCGGCGGCGGCACCGGGCTGATTGGCATCTGGAAGGCGATTGCCGAGCTGCAGGCGATCGGCTGGCTCACTGACAAGCGCCCGCGCATGGTGGCGGTGCAGGCGGCCGGCTGCGCCCCCATCGTCAAGGCCTGGCAGGAAGGCAAGGACCACGCCGAGCCATGGCCCGACGCCCACACCATCGCCCATGGCATGCGGGTGCCGGTCGCGGTCGGCGACTTCCTGATCCTCAGCGCGGTCAGAGACAGCGACGGCTTCGCCATTGCCGTCGAGGATGCCGAGATCGAGGCCCGCCGCGCCGAGATGGCGGGCGCCGAAGGCCTGCATCTGGGCCCCGAGGGGGCGACCACCTATGCCGCCTATGTGCGAGCGCTGGAGGAGCGCCGGGTCGGCAAGGACGAGCGGGTGGTGCTGTTCAACTGCGGCACCGGCCTCAAATACGACATGCCCGACACCGCCGGCTTCCTCGATCGGCACCGCCCGATCGACTACCAGGCACTCTGAACGACCGGCTCTATCGGTTCAGGCGGCGCCGGCCACCCCCCACCCTGGCCCTCCCCCACATGGGGGGAGGGGAAATCGTGGCGGCTCAACCGGTTGCTTCCTCCCCCTCGATGGGGGAGGGTCGGGTTGGGGGTGACTCAATTTTCAGCGACAGAGCGTACTACGCCGCCGAAGCCGACCGGCCGGCGATAGCGGTACTGGGTCATGTGCTCGACGGTGAGGACGCTCATCGCATCCCGGGCCGATCGTGTTGCTCAGGCCGCCTGTTGCGCCAGGTTGCGCAGCACGTAGTGCAGGATGCCGCCGTGGCGGTAGTACTCGACCTCGTCCTCGGTGTCGATCCGGCAGGTGAGCGGCACGGTCTCGTGACTCCCGTCGGCGCGACGCACGGTCATGGTCACCTCCATGCCCGGGCGGACGCCGGCGGCGATGCCGGTTAAGTCGAATCTCTCGGAGCCGTCCAGCCCCAGGGTCTTGCGGTCGTCTCCCGGCTTGAACTGCAGCGGCAGCACCCCCATGCCGATGAGGTTGGAGCGGTGAATGCGCTCCAGGCTCTCGACCACCACCGCCTTGACGCCCAGCAGCAGCGGCCCCTTGGCGGCCCAGTCGCGCGACGAGCCCATGCCGTATTCCTTGCCGGCGATGACCACCAGCGGCACGCCCTCCGCGCGGTACGCCATGGCGGCGTCGTAGATCGTCATCTGCCTGCCGTCGGGCATGTGCTTGGTGACCCCGCCCTCGATCCCCGGCACCATCTCGTTGCGGATGCGGATGTTGGCGAAGGTGCCCCGCATCATCACCTCGTGGTTGCCGCGGCGGGCGCCGAAGGAATTGAACTCGACCGGCTTGACGTCGTGGCCGATCAGGTAGGCGCCGGCCGGGCTGTCCTTCTTGATGCTGCCGGCCGGCGAGATGTGGTCGGTGGTCACGTTGTCGCCAAGCATGACCAGCATGCGGGCGCCGGTGATGTCCTCGACCGCGCCGGCCGCGGGCGTCATGGCGGTGAAGAACGGCGGTTGCTTGACGTAGGTGCTGGCCGGGTCCCAGCCATAGGCGAGCGCGTCGTCGCCCTGGATCCGGCGCCATTCGTCCGGGCCTTCGAACACGTTGCCGTACCGCCTTCGAAACATCTCCGGCGACAGCACCTGGTCCACAATCTCGCGGATCTCCGCGTTCTCGGGCCAGATGTCCTTGAGGTGGATCGGCTTGCCGTACTTGCCGGTGCCGATCGGGTCGTGCATCAGGTGCAGGCGCAGCGAGCCGGCCAGCGCGTAGGCCACCACCAGCGGCGGCGAGGCCAGGTAGTTGGCCCGAACATGGGGGTTGACGCGGCCTTCGAAGTTGCGATTGCCCGACAAGACCGAGCAGGCCAGGAGGTCGCCGGCCTCGATCGCCTTGACGATGGGCGGCGCCAGCGGGCCGGAGTTGCCGATGCAGGTGGTGCAGCCATAGCCCACCAGGTTGAAGCCGAGCGCGTCGAGGTCCTTCTGCAGGCCGGCCCGTTCGAGGTAGTCGCTCACCACCTGGCTGCCAGGCGCCAGCGAGGTCTTGACCCACGGCTTCACCTTGAGCCCCTTCTCCAGCGCCTTGCGGGCCACCAGCCCGGCGCCGATCATCACCGAGGGGTTGGAGGTGTTGGTGCAACTGGTGATCGCGGCGATCACCACGGCGCCATGGTCGAGCCGGTAGTTCGAGCCCTCGACCGGCACCGCGTTATGCGAGTCGTGCTCGCCCAGGTCCGCCGACGCCGGCCCCTCGTCCGCCATATCGGCCGCCGGCCCCATCGGATTCAAGCCCAGCTGGCCGGCCAGGAACCCTTCGAACTCGGCCGCGGCTTCCGACAGCGCCACCTTGTCCTGCGGCCGCTTCGGTCCGGCCAGCGACGGCTCGACCGAGCCCAGGTCGAGCTCGAGGGTGTCGGTGAACACCGGGTCCGGGGTGCCGGACTCGCGCCACATGCCTTGCGCCTTGGCGTACGCCTCGACCAGCTTGACCCGCTCCGGATCGCGGCCGGTGAAGGCGAGATAGCGAATGGTCTCGCCGTCGATCGGGAAGAAGCCGCAGGTGGCGCCGTACTCGGGCGCCATGTTGGCGATGGTCGCCCGGTCGGCCAGGCCGAGGTGGTCGAGGCCGGGGCCGCAGAACTCGACGAATTTGCCGACCACCCCCCTGGCCCGCAGCATCTGGGTGACGGTGAGCACCAGGTCGGTGGCGGTCGCGCCCTCGCGCAGATGGCCGTCGAACCGGAAGCCCACCACCTCGGGGATCAGCATGGAGATCGGCTGGCCCAGCATCGCCGCCTCGGCCTCGATGCCGCCGGTGCCCCAGCCCAGGATCGCCAGCCCGTTGACCATGGTGGTGTGGCTGTCGGCGCCAATGAGCGTGTCCGGGTAGGCGACGGTGCGGCCGTCGGCGTCGGCGGAGGTCCACACCACCTGCCCCAGATACTCGAGGTTCACCTGGTGGCAGATGCCGGTCCCCGGCGGCACCACCCGAAAGTTGTCGAACGCGGTCTGCCCCCAGCGCAGAAAGGCATAGCGCTCGCGGTTGCGCTGGAACTCGAGCTCGACGTTTTTCCTGAAGGCGTCCGGATTGGCGAACGAGTCGACCATCACCGAGTGGTCGATCACCAGGTCGACCGGCGACAACGGGTTGATCTTCTTGGGGTCGCCGCCCATCTCGACCATCGCCTGGCGCATCGCCGCCAGGTCCGCCACCGCCGGCACCCCGGTGAAGTCCTGCAGCAGCACCCGGGCCGGGCGATAGGCGATCTCGCGCGCCGAGCGCCGCTCGTCCAGCCACCGGACGACCGCCTTCGCGTCTTCGACGCTGACCGAGCGGCCGTCCTCGAACCTGAGCAGGTTCTCCAGCAGAATCTTGAGCGAGTACGGCAGCCGCTTGACCTCGCCCAACTCGGCCGAGGCCGCCTCGAGGCTGAAATAATCGTAGCTGCGAGCGTCGACCTCGAGCGTGCGCCGGGCGCCCAGGCTGTCCTGGCCTGGGATGGTCATCTCGGTCCCTCCTCGAGCTTCGCAGGGCTGGCGGCGCAAAGGATAGTCGAGTCGTGGCCGGAGTCCAGCCGCCGCAGCGGAACCTTGACCCTCGGCGGCGATTCGACTTACCTACAGGCCTCGGACCGGTTCGGGCCCTAAGGGACTCGACCGAAAGGGATCTCTCGACGTGGCGACAGGCATCTCCCCAATCGGGGCCGCTTGTTGGGGAGAGGGTAACGATGAGCTTGGCCGAAGCCGCAACCGCCATTGACACGACCACGCCGGCCGACCTGGCGTCGATCGAGGCGCTCGACACCTTTCCGAAACTTTTGATCGACAACGCCACGCGGCGCGGCGAGCGCATGGCGATCCGCGAGAAGGACTACGGCATCTGGCAGTCGTGGACCTGGCGGCAGGTCCTGGACGAGGTGCGCGCGCTGGCCTGCGGCATGGCCAGCCACGGCTTCGAGCGCGGCGACAAGATCGCCATCATCGGCGACAATCGGCCGCGTCTTTACTGGACCATGGCGGCCGCCCAGGCGCTGGGCGGGATCCCGGTGCCGGTCTATCAGGACTCGGTGGCGGACGAGATGGCCTATGTGGTGGACCACGCCGAGGTCCGATTCGCCATGGCCGAGAACCAGGAGCAGGTGGACAAGCTGCTCGAAATCAAGGACCGGTGCCCGAGGGTCGAGCACATCTTCTATGACGACCGGCGCGGCATGCGCCACTACGACCAGCCGTTCCTGCACGATTTCGAGGACGTGCAGGAGCGAGGCCGCGCGTTCGACCAGGCGCACCCGGAGTTCTTCGAAGGCGAGGTCGCCAAGGGCAGCGGCGGCGACGTCTCCATCATCGTCTACACCTCCGGCACCACCGGCCGGCCCAAGGGCGTGGTGCTCAGCTTCGACAACATCATCACCTCGGCGCGCAACGCCATCGCCTTCGATGACTTGCGCGAGGACGACGAGGTGCTGGCCTACCTGCCGATGGCCTGGATCGGCGACCACGTGTTCTCGTACGCCGAAAGCTACTGCGCCGGCTTCTGCGTGAACTGCCCGGAATCGAGCGATACGAGGCGGCAGGACGTCCGCGAGCTGGGGCCGACCTACGTCTTCGCGCCGCCGCGGAACTGGGAGGACATCCTCACCACCGTGATGATCCGTATGGAAGACGCCAGCTGGGTGAAGCGGAAGATCTTCCACTACTTCCTGGGCGTCGCCGGGCGCTGCGGCGTGCGCATCCTGAACCGCGAACCGGTGTCGCTGGTCGGCCGCCTGTTGTACTGGCTGGGCGACCTCCTGGTCTACGGCCCGCTCAAGAACACCCTTGGCATGAGCCGCATCCGTTTGGCCTACACCGCGGGCGAGGCGATCGGTCCGGATATCTTCAACTTCTACCGCTCGCTCGGCATCAACCTCAAGCAGCTCTATGGCAGCACCGAGGCGTCGGTGTTCATCACAATGCAGCCGGACGGGGAGATCAAGGCGGACACGGTGGGCAAGCCGGCGCCCCAGGTCGAGCTGAAGATCGCCGAAAACGGCGAGGTAATGTTACGGAGCCCGGGGCTGTTCCAAGAGTACTACAAGAATCCCGAGGCGACGGCCGAAACCAAGACTGCGGACGGCTGGATGCATACCGGTGACGCCGGCGTCATCGGCGAGGACGGGCATCTGAAGATCATCGACCGGGCGAAGGACGTCGGGCGGCTCAACGACGGGGGTTTGTTCGCGCCGAAATACGTCGAGAACAAGCTGAAGTTCTTCCCCAACATTATCGAGGCGGTGGTGTTCGGCAAGGAGCGCGACTACTGCGCCGCCTTCATCAACATCGATCTGGACGCCATCGGCGACTGGGCCGAACGGCGGGGAATCCCTTATGGCAGCTACCAGGAGCTGGCGGCCCGGCCCGAGGTCTACGACGAGATCGCCAGGCACATCGCGCGAGTCAACCGGGACCTTGCCGACGACTCCCAGCTGGCGTCGTCGCAAATCCGGCGCTTTCTGGTCTTGCACAAGGAGCTGGACGCCGACGACGGTGAGTTGACCCGGACCCGAAAGGTGCGCCGGCGCATCATCGGCGACAAGTACGGGCCGCTCATCGACACCTTGTACTCGGACGCCGATCACGCCTACGTCGAGACCGAGGTCACCTTCGAGGACGGCCGCAAGGGGACGCTGAGCGCGGACCTCAGGATCATGGAGGCGGCGACCGTCCCGGTGGCCGAGCCGCTGCGGAAAGCCAGTTGATGACCGACCGGGCAACATCTCGGCCACAGGCGGCGAAGGGCGCCGCCAGCACGGACGGCAGGCCGCTTCTCAGCGTCAACAACATCGAGGTCATCTATGACCATGTGATCCTGGTGTTGAAGGGGGTCTCGCTGGAGGTGCCCGAGGGTGGCGTGGTCGCCCTTCTGGGGGCCAACGGTGCCGGTAAGACCACGACCTTGAAGGCGATCTCGAACCTGTTGGGCGCCGAGCGCGGCGAGGTGACGAAGGGCACCATCGAGTATCGCGGCGAAAACGTGCACCGGCTGACCCCCAATGACCTGGTCAAGCGCGGGGTCGTCCAGGTGATGGAGGGCCGCCGTTGCTTCGAGCATCTGACGATCGAGGAGAACCTCATGACCGGGGCGTATACGCGTAGCGACGGCCGCGGCGGGATCGCCAGCGACGTCGACCTGGTGTTCGGTTACTTCCCGCGGCTCAAGGAGCGAAGGCGGGCGCTGGCCGGCTACACGTCGGGCGGGGAGCAGCAGATGTGCGTCATCGGCCGGGCGTTGATGGCGCGCCCCAGGATGATCCTCCTCGACGAGCCTTCAATGGGATTGGCCCCCCAGTTGGTCGAGGAGATCTTCGGCATCGTCCAGCGCCTGAATGAGAAGGAAGGAGTTTCCTTCCTGCTCGCCGAGCAGAACACCAACATGGCACTGCAACTCGCCAGCTACGGGTACATCCTGGAGAACGGCCGGGTGGTGCTGGACGGCGAGGCCAAGACCCTGCGCGAGAACGAAGACGTGAAAGAATTCTATCTTGGCCTGAGTGGCACCGGCCGCAAGAGCTACCGCGACGTCAAGCATTACCGACGGCGCAAGCGCTGGCTGGCCTGAGCGGCGGCGCGACGGTCCCGCATGTCAAGCTGACGGTCCGATGAGTGAGGATGAAAAACGCATCGGCGACACCCTCTTGAAGGTGGACGAAATATTCCTGTCCTTTGGCGGGGTCGAGGCGTTGCGGGGCGTCAGCTTCGAGATCCGCGAGCATGAGATCCTGGCCATCATCGGCCCGAACGGCGCCGGCAAGACGGCCATGCTCAACGTCATCAACGGTGTCTACCACCCTGACCACGGCGCCATCACCTTCAAGGGCGAAACCCGACGGCGGATGCGCCCACACCATTCGGCGGCGCAGGGAATTGCGCGCACGTTCCAGAACGTCGCCCTGTTCAAGGGGATGAGCACGCTGGACAATATCATGACCGGGCGCAACCTGAAGATGGGATCCAATCTGCTGCTGCAGGGGCTGTACTGGGGACCGGCGCTGAAGGAGGAGGTGGCGCAGCGCGAGTTTGTCGAGCACATCATCGACTTCCTGGAAATCCAGGCGATTCGCAAGACGCCCGTGGGTCGGCTTCCGTTTGGACTGCAAAAGCGGGTGGAGCTCGGCCGGGCCATCGCCGCCGAGCCCGATCTCCTGCTGCTGGACGAACCCATGGGCGGCATGAACCTCGAGGAGAAGGAGGACATGTGCCGCTTCATCCTCGACGTCAACGACGAGTTCGGGACCAGCATCGCGCTCATCGAACACGACATGAGCGTGGTGATGGACATCTCCGATCGCGTCGTGGTGCTGGATTACGGCCGCAAGATCGCCGACGGCCCACCGGATGAGGTGCGCAATGACCCGGAGGTGATCGCGGCCTATCTAGGGGTAGGCCACTGATGGAACTCGGCTTACGGTACTCTCGGTACTTGGCCATCAGTGCTCTGGTGGTGATCGTCCCTTATTTCATTCTTGCCATTATTCTGCCCATCTTCGATGAGCCGATTCCAGATCCCCTGTTCTTCACGGAGGTGTACGTCAGCGGTCTGTTGTCGGGGGTGATGTATGCGCTGGTGGCGCTCGGCTTCGTGCTCATTTTCAAGGCCTCGGGCGTGTTCAACTTCGCGCAAGGGGCGATGGTCCTGTTCGCCGCGCTCACCTTCGTCCGTCTCTTGGAGATGGACGTGCACTTCTGGCTCGCGGTGGCGATCACCCTGGTGGTGATGATGGTGCTGGCGGTGGTGATCGAGAGGATGATGTTGCGTCCGCTGGTCAACCAGCCGCTGATCATCCTTTTCATGGCCACCATCGGTCTCAACTACTTCCTCGAGGGGTTGGCCCAGGGCGTGTGGGATGCCCAGGTGCATGGGCTGGACCTCGGCATTCCGGACGTGCCGTGGGAACAGGTGGCGGAGGCCACGGGCCTGTTCATCAGCGTATTCGATGTCGCCGCCGCGGTCATCTGCGGCCTGTTGGTGCTGACCCTCGCCCTGTTCTTCCAAAGGGGCCGCATTGGCCGGGCGCTGAGGGCGGTGGCCGATGATCACCAGGCCGCGTTGTCCGTCGGCATTCCGCTGCAGCACATCTGGACCATCGTCTGGGCCACCGCCGGCATCGTGGCGCTGGTCGCCGGGGCGCTCTGGGGCCAGCGACTGGGGGTCCAGTTCAGCATTTCGCTGATCGCGCTCAAGGCGTTGCCGGTACTCATCATCGGCGGCTTCAACTCGATCGCGGGCGCGATCATCGGCGGCCTCATCATCGGCGCCGGCGAGAAGCTGGCCGAGGTGTACCTGGGGCCGGTGATCGGCGGCGGCATCGAGAGCTGGTTCGCCTATCTCATCGCCATGGTGTTCCTGTTGTTCAGGCCCCATGGGCTGTTCGGCGAAGAGATCATCGAGCGGGTCTGAGAGCATGCTGTATCGCGAGGCCGGCCAGTTCAAAACCTCCTACGGCGCCGACATGGCGATCTTCCCCATCGCCCAGGACCGCTGGGGCGCGGTCGTCATCTTGCTCGTGGCGGTGGCAGGGGTGCCGCTCCTAGCCTCGGACTACCTAATCAGCGCGTTTGTCATCCCCTTCCTGATCTGGTCGCTGGCGGCAATAGGACTGAACATTCTAACCGGCTATGCCGGCCAGCTTTCCCTCGGCCACGGCGCATTCATGGCGGTCGGTGCCTACGCCGCCTACAACTTGGCCGTCCGCGTGCCCGAGATCCCGATCCTGGTGACCTTCGTTCTGGCCGGGCTGATTGCCGCCGCGTTCGGCATTCTGATCGGCCTGCCCAGCTTGCGCATTAAGGGGTTTTATCTGGCGGTGGCGACGCTGGCAGCCCAGTTCTTCGTCGAATGGATGTTCGGGACCTTCGCGTGGTTTACCGGCGGCACCATGAGCATGGTGCTCGATACTCCGCCCATGAGCGTCTTTGGCTACCGGATTGAATCCACCCTCGACAACTATTATCTGACGCTGGGCTTCGTGCTCCTTATGACCCTCTTGGCCAAGAACCTGGTACGCAGCGAGACCGGTCGCGCCTGGATGGCGATTCGCGACATGGACGTAGCCGCCGAGGTTATCGGGATTCGGCCGTGGCGGACCAAGCTCTCGGCCTTCGCCGTCAGCTCGTTCTACGCCGGAATCGCGGGCGCGCTCTATGCTTTCTGCTTCGTCAAGTCGGTCGACTTTACGGCCTTTGATCTCCTGCGCTCGTTTTCGGTGCTGTTCATGATCATCATCGGCGGACTGGGCAGCATCCTCGGCTCATTTCTGGGGGCCGGCTTTATCGTGCTCATGCCGATCGTCATCAACCTCGTTGCCTCGCAGTTCACCGAACAGGTGCAGCCCCATTACGTCACCAACGCCGAGCACATGGTATTCGGCGGGCTGATCATCTTCTTCCTGATCGTCGAGCCCTTCGGCCTCGCGCGGCTGTGGGTCACGACCAAGGAGAAGCTGAGGCTGTGGCCGTTCCCGCACTAATACCGGGGACGGCCGGCTGTCTTCGGGATCAACCGGGCATCCGGCGTGGTGCCAGTCACGAGTTCGCGTTAGCGTTGATCAAGAGTTCGTGCTAGGTGTAATCATCCACTCCGCGGAACACTGGTCGTAATAGTGGAGTGCAGCAAGGGAGGATGACATGCGTTTGCATACACTGGTTGGTTCCATCCTCTCCGTCGTGGTCATGGCTGCCGTCGCGGCGACGTCGGCCGTAGCCCAGGAGAAGAAGGAAGCCGATCCCACCAAGGAGCAGTTCATTCCGGCTTTGGTCTACTACACCGGACCCTTCGCCCCCGGCGGCACCGGCCTTATGGGCGGATACATGGACTACATGGAACTTCTCAACGAGCGTGATGGCGGTATCAACGGCATCAAGCTTGTCTTTGAGGAGTGCGACTTCGGGTACGTGACCGAACGCGCGGTAGAGTGCTATGAACGCCTCAAGGGCAAGGGCCTAAAGGGTGCTCCGGTATTCCACCCGATGTCCACTGGAGTCACTTACGCCCTAATGGAGCGGGCGCACAAGGACAAGATCCCGCTCTTGCACCTTGGTTACGGCCGCACTGATGCCACCGACGGGCGCGTCTTCCCGTATGCCTTCCCGTTGATCACCAACTACTGGAACCAAAGCTCGGCGAAGCTCCGCTATATCGCCCAGCTCGTGGGCGGGGAAGACAAGCTCAAGGGCGTGAAGATCGTCAACCTGCACCTGAAGCACCCGTACGGCAACGAGACGATCCCGGTGTGGAACAAGCTGGCCGAGAAGTTCGGCTTCGAGCTCACGCACATCGCGGTGCCCTGGCCGGGTATCGACCAGAAGTCGCTTTGGCTGCAGATACGGAAGATTAAGCCGGACTATGTGATCAACCGCAACTGGGGTGTGTCCTGCACGGTGCCGTTGCGCGAGGCGGCCCGCATCGGCTTCCCGCGTGACAAGGTCATCGGCGTCTGGTGGTGCGGCTCGGAGGAGGACGTGATCCCCGCCGGCAAGGCCGCCAAGGGTTACATCACGGCCGCCTTCCACGCGGCCGGCAGCGATATCCCGGTCATTCAGGAGATATTCGAGCACGTCTACGGCAAGATGAAGGGGCATCTGAGCGCGGCGCGCGTCGGCAGCGTCTTTTACAACCGTGGCGTCGTGTTCTCGATCGCCACCACCGAGGCTATCCGGCGGGCCCACAAGAAGTTCGGTGCCGGCCCGATCGGCGGCGAGGAGATGCAGTGGGGGTTGGAGAACCTCGAAATCACGCCTGCCCGCATCAAGGAGTTGGGCGCCGAAGGACTCATCCCACCGGTCAAGATTTCATGCCTGGATCACGAGGGCGGCGGCTCGGTCCGCTTCCAACAGTGGGACGGCACCAAGTGGGTGATGATCACCGACTGGATCCGGCCGTATCACAAACTGGTCCGAGCCATGATCGAGGAGTCGGCGGCCAAGTACGCCAAAGAGAAGGGCATCACGCCGCGGGACTGCTGACCGCGTCGTTATTGGCAGGGTGTAGCGACCGCGACACCCTGCCCCGGCCCCCCGACGCCCCCGTTATCGAGGGGCTGTGCACGGTGTCGCCATGCGCGCCCCGAGACGGGGGCCACCGCCTGTCTCGGCGCCCGTGACGCCGGCAGTACCAGGACATCGACGGCGATATCCGGCCTCAGGCGGGGCGAGCGGGCGCCCTTGAGGGGAGCGAGATGGCCGAGTATTACGACGAGCTCGAGACTCGCGACGCGGACGCCCGCGAACGGGCGCTGATGGAAGCCCTGCCCGGGCAGGTCGCGCGGGCCAGGGAAAAGGCGCCGGCCTATGCCAAGCTTTACGCCGAGGTCGACCCTGCGGCGGTGACCAGCCGCGCGGCGCTGGCCGGGCTACCGGTGCTGCGCAAGGCCGAGCTCGGGCGCCTGCAGGCGGCGACGCCGCCGTTCGGCGGGCTGACCGCGACGCCGATGGGCCAACTGGCTCGGGTGTTTCTGTCGCCGGGGCCGATCGCCGACCCGCAAGGCCACGGCCCAGACTGGTGGCGCATGGGCCGGGCGCTGTTCGCTGCCGGCTTTCGCGCCGGCGATCTGGTGCACAATTGCTTCTCCTACCACTTCACGCCGGCCGGGGCGATGGTGGACTCCGCCGCCCAGGCGCTCGGCTGCATCGTGTTTCCCGGCGGCGTCGGACAGACCGAGCTGCAGGTTGAGGCGATGGCCCATTTCCGGCCCGACGGCTATGTCGGCACGCCGGACTTCCTGAAAATCCTGCTCGACAAGGCCGCGGAGACCGGCGCCGACATTGGCTCGCTCAGGAAGGCGCTGGTCTCCGGCGGGGCGCTGCCGCCATCGCTGAGGCAGGAGATCGCCGGGGGCGGCGTCTCGGTGTTGCAGTGCTACGGCACCGCCGACCTGGGGCTGGTGGCGTACGAATCCGAGGCCCAGGAAGGCATGATCCTCGACGAGCACGTGATCGTGGAAATCGTGCGGCCCGGCACCGGCGACCCGGTGCCGGACGGCGAGGCCGGCGAGGTGGTGGTGACCACGCTGAACCCGGACTACCCGCTGATTCGCTTCGCCACCGGGGATCTCTCGGCGATCCTGCCGGGCTTGAGCCCGTGCGGCCGCACCGCGCCGCGCATCAAGGGCTGGATGGGTCGGGCCGACCAGACCACCAAGGTGCGGGGCATGTTCGTTCGCCCCGAACAGGTGGCCGAGGTGCTGCGCCGGCATCCGGAGGTCGACCGCGGCCGGCTCACCGTATCGAGCCGCGAAAATCGGGACGTACTGACCCTGCGCTGCGAGGTCAAGGGCGGCGGCGAGGCGCTGGCCCAGGCGATCGCCGCCTCGCTGCAGTCGATCTGCAAGGTGCGCGGCGAGGTGGATCTGGTAGCTCAGGGCTCGCTGCCCAACGACGGCAAGGTCATCGAAGACCAGCGCAGCTACGAGTAACGCCGGCCGGCGACACCGGCCCGTCGCACCGACGCCCCTGGCCATCATGCGCCTAGTTATTTGTTTAAAAACAACGAATCACGAAATCGTCACAATCGCGGCTAACTCCGGTCATAGTCCTCGGGCAGGTTGGTTCGCCTAGACCCCCCCTCTTTGTCTGAGGCTTCCCCTATTGGCCTCTGATAACCGACCGGGGGACCGGTCGGAGACTTTAAGGCCTCGAGCGACCCTCGAGGCCTTTTTTCGTCCCCGCCCGGCGCGCCGCCTGCCTGCGCGAAGCCGGAGCTTCGCTTCGGCGAAGGCAGGTGGCCGGTTCGGGCGGCGCTTTCCTTTGCCGGTCGCTGCGCTATCCTGCGGTTCCGTTCCCGTGGCTGCGAAGGCGGTGTTGTTCCGAAGTCCCTCTCTTGGGCGTCCCCGATGAGTGTGTTCGCCGGCGATAATCTGGCCTGCGTGCGCGGCGAGCGTATGGTGTTCTGCGGGCTCGATTTCCACCTCGAGGCGGGCGCGGCGCTGGTCCTTCTCGGCCCCAACGGCAGCGGCAAGTCGAGTCTGTTGCGGCTGATGGCCGGGCTGCTCAGGCCGGCGGCAGGGCGGCTGGCGTGGGACGGTGCCGGGCTGGAAGAAGACCGGGAGGCGCATGCCGGCCGCCTGCACTACGTGGGCCATCTGGACGCCGTGAAGCCGGTGCTCAGCGTGGCCGAGAACCTCGCATTCTGGGCCGGGCTGCGGGCACCGCCGGCAGGGGCGGGGCAGCGGGTCGAGGCGGCACTGGCGCGTTTCGGGCTCACCTCGCTGGCCGGCTTGCCGGCGCGGTTTCTGTCCGCCGGGCAGCGGCGCCGCCTGGCGCTGGCCAGGATCGCCGCCACGCCGGCGCCGCTGTGGCTGCTCGACGAGCCGACTGCCGCCCTCGACGACGCCTCGGTCGCGCGGCTCACCGAGGTCATCGCCGGGCATCGCGCCGGGGGCGGCATGGTCGTGGTCGCGACCCATGGCGGGCTCGACCTGCCGGGGGCGGCGGCGCTGGCTCTCGACCGCTTCGCGGCGCTCGACTCTGAGGCGGCGACGTGAACGGATTTTGGATCATCGTACGCCGCGAGCTGCGACTGGCGCTCAAGCAAGGCGCCGATGCGACGCTGGCGGTGATGTTCTTCGTGCTGGCAGTGGTGCTGTTCCCGCTGGGCGTCGGGCCCGAGCCCAATACGCTGGCGCTGATCAGCGCCGGCGTCTTGTGGGTGACGGCTCTGTTGGCGGCGGTGCTGTCGCTGGAGCGGCTGTTCCTGGCCGATTACGAGGACGGCAGCCTCGACCTCTTGACCCTGGCGCCGCTGCCGCTTGAGGCGGTGGTGCTAGCCAAATGCCTCGCCCACTGGCTTGTGACCGGCCTGCCGTTCATGCTGGCGGCGCCGCTCTTGGGCCTGTTGTTGAACATGCCGGCGGGGGGCTATGCGGTGCTGATCGCGGCGATGGCGCTGGGCACGCCGAGCCTCAGCCTGGTGGGGGCGATCGGTGCGGCACTGAGCCTGGGCGCCCGGCGTGGCGGCGTCTTGGTGTCGCTGTTGGTCCTGCCGCCCTATGTTCCGGTGCTGATCTTCGCGGTGAGCGCCGTGGACGCCGCCGTCCAGGGCCTGTCGGCGCGCCCGTCGCTCCTGATCCTGTCGGCGCTGTTGGTGGTCGCCCTGCCGGCGTGCCCCTGGGCCGCGGCGGCGGCGCTGCGCCAGGCCCTGGATTGACCGGGGTGGCTTGGTCGAGATTGCCTTGCCAAAGGGCCGTGGACGGCCTTTGTTATAGACCATGCATCGGTTCGCCAATCCAACCCGCTTCCTGCGGCTCGCCGGCCATGTGCTGCCGTGGACGGCGGGGTCGAGCGTGGTGTTGTTCGCCGTAGGGCTCTATCTCGGCCTCATTCTAGCGCCGGCCGACTACCAGCAGGGCGAGGCGGTGCGCATCATGTACGTCCACGTGCCCGGCGCCTGGATGGCGCTGTTCGTGTACCTGGTGGTGGCGGTCGCCAGCGCGGTGTCGCTGATTTGGAAGCACCCTTTGGCCGACCTGGTGGCCAAAGCGGCCTCGCCGGTCGGCGCCGCTTTCACCGTGATCGCGCTCCTGACCGGCTCGCTGTGGGGCAAGCCCATGTGGGGGACCTACTGGGTGTGGGATGCGCGGCTCACCTCGGTGTTGATCCTGTTGTTCCTGTATCTGGGACACATGGCGCTCATGAATGCGTTCGACGACACCGCCCGCGGCAACCGGGCGGCGGCCATCCTGGCCTTGGTGGGCGTGGTCAACCTGCCGATCATCAAGTTCTCGGTCGAATGGTGGAGCACCCTGCACCAGCCGGCCAGCGTGCTCCGCCTGGACGGTCCGACGATCCATGCCTCGATGCTGTGGCCGCTCATCATCATGGCGCTGGCCTTCAAGATGTACTTCGTCAGCGTCTTGATCCTGCGCGTGCGCAGCGAGATCGCCGCCCGCAAGCTGCGCTCGGTGCGCCTGCAGCAGGCAGCCCAGGGCGCGGTGGCCGCCGACTGAGGCCGGCGCGGACGAGGGACCGCATGTTGGAATTCCTTGGCATGGGCGGCTACGCGGCGTTCGTCTGGCCGGCCTATATCCTTACCGCCGTGGTGCTGATCGGCCTTCTGGTGATGAGCCTGCGTGATGCGCGGGCGCGGGAAGCCGCGCTCAGGTCGATCGACGCCACCTTGCCGCATCGCGCGAGAGGGCCAAGCGGTGACGCGTAAGCGGCGACGGCTCTACGTGGTCGGGCTCGCCATGCTGTCGCTCGGCGTGGCGACGGCGCTGGTGCTCACCGCCTTCGAGGAGAACATCGTGTTCTTCTACAGCCCTTCGGACCTGGTGCAGAAACAGGTTCCGGTCGACCGGCGCCTGCGCATTGGTGGGCTGGTCGAGGAGGGCAGCGTGCAGCGCCTCGACGGCGGGCTCCGGGTGGAGTTCCGGGTGACCGACCTTGCCCACACCGTGTCGGTGAGCTATCGGGGCGTGTTGCCGGACCTCTTCCGCGAGGGTCAGGGCGTGGTCGCCGAGGGCCGGCTTACGGAAGCCGGCGTGTTCCTGGCCAGCGAGGTGCTCGCCAAGCACGACGAGACCTACATGCCGCCGGAGGTCGCCGAGGCGCTCAAGAAGTCCGGCCAGTGGAAGGGCGCCGGCGCATCGCCGCCGGCGACGGGCCAATGATCGCCGAGATCGGTCACTTCGCGCTGGTACTGGCACTCTTGATGGCGCTGGTGCAGGCGACGCTGCCGCTCATCGGCGCCGCCCGCCGCGATTTGGCCTGGATGGAGGTGGCACGGCCGGCCGCTTTGGGCCAGCTGCTGTTCATCGCGGTGGCCTTCTTCTCGCTGATGTACGCCTTCGTGGTCTCCGACTTCTCGGTCATCAACGTGGCCCAGAACTCCCATTCGGCGAAGCCGCTCATCTACAAAATCTCGGGTCTGTGGGGCAACCACGAGGGCTCGATGGTGCTGTGGGTGCTGATCCTGGCGCTGTTCGGCAGCATGGTGGCGTTGTTCGGCGGCAACCTGCCGGCGCCGCTCCGGGCCCGGGTGCTGGGGGTGCAGGGGCTGATCGCGCTGGGCTTCCTGGCCTTCATCATCGTGACCTCGAACCCGTTCGGGCGGCTCGATCCGCCGCCGCTCGACGGCCGCGACCTGAACCCGCTGTTGCAGGACCCAGGCCTCGCCTTCCATCCGCCGTTCCTGTATCTCGGCTATGTCGGCTTCTCGATGGCGTTCTCGTTTGCCGTGGCGGCGCTGATCGAGGGCCGGGTCGACCCGACCTGGGCCCGCTGGGTGCGGCCCTGGACGCTGCTCGCCTGGTCGTCGTTGACCATCGGCATCGCTATGGGCAGCTGGTGGGCCTATTACGAGCTCGGCTGGGGCGGCTGGTGGTTCTGGG
>JBHICX010000011.1:0-17835 GCA_046759805.1 Kiloniellales bacterium
CCATGTCCGACGACGAGCTGCACCAGCTGGAGATGGTCGCCTGCCCCTCGGCCGGCTCCTGCGGCGGCCAATTCACCGCCAACACCATGGCCTGCGTCGCCGAGGCGCTGGGGCTGGCCTTGCCGCTGTCGTGCAGCGTGCCGGCGCCGTATGAGTCCCGCGACGCGCTCTGCGAGGCGGCGGGCGAGGCGGTGATGCGCTGCCTGGCCGACGGGCTGCGCCCGCGCGACATCGTCACCCGCAAGGCGCTGGAGAACGCGGCCCGGGTGGTGGCCGCCTCCGGCGGGTCGACCAACGCCGGGCTGCACCTGCCGGCGATCGCCCACGAGGCCGCCCTCGAGTTCACCCTCGACGACGTGACCCGGGTGTTCCGCGAGACCCCGTACATCGCCGACCTAAAGCCGGGCGGCAAGTACGTGGCCAAGGATCTGTACGACGTGGGCGGCGTGCCGGTGATCTTACGGGCGCTGATGGACGGCGGCTTCCTCGATGCGGACTGCATCACCGTCACCGGCAAGACCATCGGCGAGAACCTGAAGGACGTGCGCCTGCCGGCGGGACAGGACGTGGTCTATCCGACCTCCACTCCGCTGTCGCCGACCGGCGGCGTGGTGGGCTTGAAGGGCAACCTGGCACCGGAAGGGGCGATCGCCAAGGTGGCCGGCATGACCCGGCTTCGGTTCTCGGGACCGGCGCGGGTGTTCGAATGCGAGGAAGACGCGCTCACCGCGGTGCTGGAGAAGGACATTCAGGAAGGCCAGGTGATCGTCATCCGCAACGAGGGGCCGAAGGGCGGGCCGGGCATGCGCGAGATGCTGTCCACCACCTCGGCGATCTATGGCCTGGGCATGAGCGACAAGGTGGCGCTCATCACCGACGGTCGGTTCTCCGGCGGCACCCGCGGCTTCTGCATCGGCCATATCGGGCCGGAGGCGGCGGTCGGCGGGCCCATCGGGCTGCTTGAGGACGGCGATAGGATCGAGATCGACGCCGAGGCCGGCACGCTTGAGGTGCGGTTGAGCGACGCCGAGCTGGAGGCGCGCCTGAAGGCATGGACCCCGCGCCGCCACGACTTCCAGTCGGGTACCCTATGGAAATACGCGCAGACCGTAGGCGCCGCCCGAAACGGGGCGGTGACCCATCCGGGCGCCAAGGCGGAAACCCACGTCTTCGCCGACATTTGAGGGAAGGAAGGGAGATCAAGGGGATAAGGGGGATATGGAGATAAGAAAATAGGCGCGCCAAAGGCGCGCAAGAAAACCATCCCCTAATCCCCAATTATCTCCTTATCCCCCTTGATTTGCGCCCGGTCTCGTGGGTCAGGCGGGCGCTTCGCGTGCCGCCTCGAAAAGGTGCACGTCGCGCTGCGGAAACGGAATGCTGATGCCTTCCGCGTCGAGGACTTCCTTGCACCGCCGAAGCAGGTCGAAGCGCAGGTCCCAGTAGGCCCCCGCACGGGTCCAGCAGCGCACGTTGAGGGTCACTGCACTGTCGGCGAGCTCGGTGACCATCACCTGGAACGGCGGGTCGCGCAGCACCCGCTCGTCCTCCTCCAGCATGGCGCCCAGCGCGGCGAACGCGCCGGCGATGTCTTCGTGGTAGGCGATGCCGACCTCGATATCCAGCCGCCGCGTCGGCAGGCGTGAGTAGTTCTTGATCGACCGGTTCCACAGCTGGGCGTTGGGAACCATCACGTAGACACCGTCATAGGTGCGCAACTGCGTGGTGAACAGGCCGATCTCGTCGACCGTGCCGGCGACCCCTTCGGCGTCGATGTACTCGCCGACCATGAACGGCCGCAGGAACAAGAGCATGATCCCGGCGGCGATGTTCGACAGCGTGCCCTGGAGCGCCAGCGCAATCGCGATGCCGGCGGCGCCGAACAAGGCGATGATGCTGGTGGTCTGGACGCCGAACTGGGCCAGGACCGCGATCGCCACGAAGGCCAGCACTACGTAGCGGGCCAAGGTGGAGAGCAGGAGCTGGAGGGTGGCATCGATGCCGGGGATCCGTTCGGCCATGCCGAGCACTGCCCGGCGCGCCCAACCCGCCAGGATCCAGCCGACCACGAGCAGGACAAAGGCCCCGACGACATCGAGTCCGTAGCGGGTCACGACCTGGGTCAACCCGGCAATCAGCTCTAGGGTGGCTTCATTCATGTCATCGCCTTTCCAGTGGTTGCATGCCTCAGCCGGGCCCGGGCCGGGTCCGCCGGCTGCTGGTTTGCGCCGCGGCTATATCCCCGCCCGGCCGCCGCTAGTCGCCCGGATCTCGGGGCGTAAATCCCGGATACTCGGGCAGTTCCTCCTTTAGGTGCAGCCAGGGCAGCCGGCTCGAGACAAAGACGTGGTGGCTGGGGCGGAAGGTCTCCGGCCGGTCCAGGCTGCCCAGGGTCACGTCGATGTCGCCGGGTGCCCTGGACGACCAGTACGTGAGCTGGCCGCCGCAGCGGGGACAGAACGCGCGCCGACCGTGGTCCGACGACCGGTAGGAGGCGGCCTCGCCCTTTGTGAAGGCGAACCGGTCCAGGGAGAGCGTAAGCCAGGCCACCGCCGGGGCGCCGCCCGCGCGCCGGCACATGGTACAGTGGCAGATCGCCACCCACTTCGGCGCCCCCTCGAGCCGGTAGCGCACCTCGCCGCACAGGCATCCCCCCTCGTGCACCGTTTCCTCGGCCATGGCTCAATCCTCCAGCGTGCACCACACCGGCGTGTGGTCGGATGGTTCCTTGCGGGCGCGCGGCGTGCGGTCGATGCCGGCATCGATCAGCCGGTCGGCGGCCTGGGGCGACAGCAGCAGGTGGTCGATGCGCAGCCCTTGGTCGCCGTGGAAGCGCCGGGCCTTATAGTCCCAGTAGCTGTATTGGTGAGGCCCGGGATGCAGCGCCTGGACGGCGTCGGTGAGGCCGAGGTTCAGGATCCGGCGAAAGCGGTTTCGCGATTCCGGCCGGCACACCGCGTCGTCGGCGAAAGCTTGCGGATCGTATACGTCATCGTCGCTGGGGCACACGTTGTAATCACCGGCCAGGACGAACGGCCGTTCGCTGGCCAGCAACTCGCGGGCGCGGTCCCCGAGTCGGTCCATCCAGGCCAGCTTGTAGGGGAACCTGGCGCTGTCCACCGGGTTACCGTTCGGCAGGTAGATCGAGGCCACGATGAGCTCGCCGACGCCGGCCTCGACGTAGCGGGCCTCGCCGTCCGCCGGGTCGCCGGGGAGCGCTTCGACCACGTCCTCGAGCGGCCTCTTCGACAACAGGGCAACGCCGTTGAGAGCCTTCTGCCCGACCACCGCCAGGTGGTAGCCCAGCGCTTCGAGCTCGAACCGCGGAAAGTCGTCGGCGAGCGTCTTCAGCTCCTGCAACATCACGATGTCCGGCGCGAACTCTTTGAGCCAGTCGCACAGCAGCCCCAGGCGCCGCCGGATCGAGTTGACGTTCCAGGTGGCGATCTTGGTGGTGCCCATGGGCGGCCTCACCACGGGAACGGAAGATCAGATCGAGAATGAGCTGCCGCAGCCGCAGGACGAGGTGGCATTCGGGTTGTTGATTTTGAAGTAGGCGCCCATCAGGTCCTCGACGAAGTCGATCTCGGCGCCATTCAGGAGGTCGAGCGAGAGGTCGTCGATCACCACCCGGGCCTCATTGGACCCGAACACCCGGTCGTCGCCGGTGATGGCGTCGTCGAAGCTGAAGCCGTACTGGAATCCGGAGCAGCCGCCGCCCGAGACCGTGACCCGCAGCATCAGCGCATCGTTGCCTTCCTGCCCCTTGAGGAAGGCAATTCGTCTGATCGCGCCTTCGGTCAGGCTGACCGCGGGCCCGCCGCCGCCGGACGCCTCGCCGGTGAGCCCTTGCTGAGCCATCACCCGCTCCGTCTGGTTGCCGTATACGGCGGAAACTCTCGACCGCCTCACCGCACATGTAGCTCAAATTCGCCAATTGTCAAACCGCGGCATGCCCGGCGTTGCCTCGGGATGGGGGCGTGGGCCGGAACCGATTCCAAGTGATCGGATAATGCCCTAGTGTGCTGGCCATGTTCCGCCCGCCGTGCCGTGCGCCCTATGCCTGTTTGCCGGAGACCAGCCGCGGCCGGCTTTATCCCGAGCCCGAGAGCGAGACCCGCACGGTCTTCCAGCGCGACCGCGACCGCATCATCCACTCGACGGCGTTTCGGCGGCTTAAGCACAAGACCCAGGTGTTCGTCTACCACGAGGGCGACCACTACCGGACCCGGCTCACCCACAGCCTCGAGGTGGCGCAGATCGCCCGCTCGATCAGCCGCTGTCTGGGCCTCGACGAGGACCTGGCGGAGGCGCTGGGGTTGGCCCACGACCTGGGACACACCCCGTTCGGCCATACCGGTGAACAGGCGCTCGACGCCGCCATGACCGCATACGACGGCTTCGACCACAACGCCCAGACCCTGCGCATCCTCACCCGCCTGGAGCAGCGCTACGCCGAGTTCGACGGGCTCAATCTCAGTTGGGAGACGCTCGAGGGCGTGGTCAAGCATAATGGCCCGCTCACTGGGCCTTATGCCCGCTCGGGCAAGCCGGTCCCCGAAACCATCCTCGAGTACAACGCCAGGCACGAGCTGGAGCTCGACAGCTTCGCCGGTGCCGAGGCGCAGGTGGCGGCGCTGGCCGACGACATCGCCTACAACAACCACGATATCGACGATGGCCTGCGTGCCGGCCTGTTCGACGTGGCCGAGCTGGCGGAGGTGCCGCTGGTGGGGCCGGTATTCGCCGAGGTCAGCGCCCGCTATCCGGACCTCGCCTGGACGCGGCTGGTTCACGAATCGGTGCGCCGGCTGATCGACCGCATGGTCACCGACCTGATCGCCGAGACTCGGCGTCGGCTCGCCGACGCGGCCCCCGGCACGGCCGATGATATTCGCCGCCTCGACCGGGCGGTGGTCGCCTTTTCCCCCGCCATGGCCGACGCCGACCGGGCCTTGAAGGCGTTCCTGTCCGAACGCGTGTACCGGCACCCGCGGGTCGCCAGGACCAGAGGCCAGGCCCGGCGGGTGGTGCGCGAGCTGTTCGAGCTGTTCGTCGACGAGCCGCGGCGGCTGCCGCCCGAGTGGGGGGCCAAGGCCCTAGGGCCGCGGACGCCGCTCACCGCACGTCTGGTCGCCGATTACATCGCCGGAATGACGGATCGCTTCGCACTGGGCGAGCACCGCCGTCTGCTGTATAAGCCGGTGAAGATCGAAACATGATGCCGTCCCCGACGTCTCGATCGATGGCTCGGAATGACCCCCGCTCCGCGTTGCCCACCGCGGCGCCGTCATGCGGCCGGCTCCGCTTCGGCGACGCAGCCCGTACCGGCGCGCCGGGCCGCGATCGTGCGAGGCATGCCGCTGGGCCTTGCCGACCGGCATGGCCGGGGCCGGCAGAGGAGATGCGGTGATGTCGTCAAGGGACGACTTTGGTTCCCTGGAGCCGAATCTCGAAGACCTGGAGGATCTGGATCGCTACGAGCCGCTGGACGACCTGGAACGGGGCACCGGCAAGCGGCGGCGCGGCGCTCGCATACTCATGGTCGCGGCCGCGGTGCTGATCACCGCGGCGGCCGCCGGTGGGCTGTGGTACGCCCTCGAGCGGTTCGGCGACGACGAAGAGATCCCTCTGGTGGAGGCCGATCGAACACCGGTCAAGGTGCGGCCCGACGAGCCCGGTGGCATGCAGGTCCCGCATCAGGAGATCGCGGTCCTGAACCAGCTGACCACAGGAGAGGCCGAGGAAAAGCCGCAGGTGGAAGTGCTGATGCCGCCGCCGGAGATGCCGTTGCCGGTGCCGCCGCCGCGCCTGGAGCCGGTCGAGGCCGTGGGCAAGCCATCGGGCGAAATGCCGGCCGCGGAGCCCACGGCCGAACTGGCCGCTCCCCCGTTGCCGGCGCCGCCGGCGGCGCCGCCATTGCCGGAAGAGCCGGCGCCGCCGGCTCCGCCGCCGCAGGCGGAGGTCAAGTCACCGCCGGCCCCGAGCCCGGCCCCGGCCCCCAGCGCCGCTCCGGCCCCAAGTCCGGCTGCGGCCGCAAGCCCCACCCCGGCGCCCGCGGCGACCGGCTATCGGGCCCAGGTGGCGGCCTTCCGGTCAGAGGCCGCCGCCAACCGCAAGGTCGGGCAGATGAGGAAGCGCTATGCGAACCTGTTCGGCCCTTTGCCGTTGCAGGTCCGGCGCGCCGATCGGGGCGCCAAGGGGATCTGGTTTCGCGTGCAGGCGGGCGCCTTCGCGGAGAAGGGACAGGCGACGGCACTCTGTGAGGAGCTGAAGCGCCGCGGCGAGAAGGGGTGCTTTGTTGTCCGTTAACCGGGCGCCGCCGCGGGCCGTCATCCTCGGCTGCGCCGGACCGGCCTTAAGCGATGCCGAGCGGCGGTTGTTCGGCGATGCCGACCCGCTCGGCTTCATTCTGTTCGAGCGCAACGTCGATACGCCGGACCGGCTGCGCCGGCTGATCGCCGAGCTGCGTGAGGCCGTCGGCCGCCCCGAAGCGCCGGTGCTGATCGACCAGGAAGGCGGCCGGGTGGCCCGACTGCGGCCACCGCACTGGCGCCAGGCGCCGGCCGCGTCACGGTTCGGGGCGCTCTATGCGCGCGATCCCGGCGGCGCCACCGAGGCGGTGCGGCTCAACGCCCGGCTGGTCGCCGGCGAGTTGCGCGATCTGGGTATCACCGTCAACTGCGCCCCGGTCCTGGACGTGCCGGTGGCGGGCGCCCACGACGTGATCGGCGACCGGGCGTTCTCCCGCCATCCGGCCGCGGTGGCAGAACTCGGCCGGGCCACCTGCGAAGGTTTGCTGTCCGGCGGCGTCCTGCCGGTATTGAAGCACATCCCCGGCCACGGCCGGGCGGAGGCCGACAGCCATGTGCGGCTGCCGGTCGTCGAGGCGCCGCTGGCCGAGCTCGAGGCGCAGGACTTGGTACCCTTCCGGGCGCTGGCCGAGATGCCGTGGGCGATGACGGCGCATGTGGTCTACGCCGCCGTGGACGCGGCCCGGCCGGCGACCCTTTCGCGGAAGGTGATCGAGTCGGTGATTCGCGGCGCCATTGGCTTCGAGGGCGTTTTGATTTCCGACGATCTGGCCATGGCGGCGCTCTCCGGCCGGCCGGGCGAGCGCGCCGCCGGCGCCATCGCCGCCGGGTGCGACCTGGTGCTGCACTGCACCGCGGACATCGGCGTAATGCGATCGGTGGCCGCCGCGGTCGGGCGCCTCAGTGGACGCGGCTGGGCCCGGGTGCTCGGCGCCGCCGAGCGGGTGGCGGCACCACCGACGGGGCTGGAGCCGGACGCCGCCCAGGCGCGCCTCGACACCCTCCTGGCGGCGGCCTGAGCAGGGTGGCCCAGGTGGGCGAGGCCCTCTACACCGTTTCGGTCTGGGTGTTGCCGATCCTGCTGGCCATCACCCTGCACGAGGCGGCGCATGGCTACGTCGCCTGGAAGCTGGGCGACGACACGGCCTATCGGCAGGGACGGGTCAGCTTCAACCCATTTCGCCACATCGATCCGATCGGCACCGTCCTGTTGCCGGGGCTGCTGTTGTACTTGCGCGCGCCGTTCCTGTTCGGCTATGCCAAACCGGTCCCGGTCAACTTCGGACGCCTGCACCATCCGCGCCGGGACATGATCAAGGTGGCGGCGGCCGGGCCGGCGGCCAACCTGGGCATCGCCCTGGCCTCGGCAATGTTGTTCCACTTGGTGCAACTCATGCCGGCGGGCATCGATCGCTGGGTCGCGATGAACCTAGGTAATTCTATTTTTATCAATATATTGTTAGCTGTTTTTAACATGTTACCTTTACCTCCATTGGACGGTGGTCGGGTCGCCGTCGGACTGTTGCCGAGGCCGCTCGCCCTGCCGCTGGCCAGGCTCGAGCCATTCGGCATCCTGTTGCTGTTGGGGGCCTTGTTCCTGCTGCCCATGCTCGGCCAGCGAATCGGGGTGGTGATCGACCCGTTCGGCTGGCTGATCGCCGGGCCGGCGCGGGTCATCGGCGGGCTGGTCTTGACGGTGACCGGCGTCAAATGAGGCGGCGGTGACAATCGAGGCAGATAGCTTCCAAGAGGACCCGCCAAGGCGCCCGGTGGGTCAGCTGGTCCTGGACCTCGACGGCTTCGAGGGGCCGATCGACGTGTTGCTCGTACTGGCCCGCGAGCAGAAGGTCGACCTCGCCCGGATCTCCATCCTGCAGCTCGCCGACCAGTATCTCGACTTCATTCGCCAGGCCCGCGGGCTCAGGCTTGAGCTGGCCGCCGACTACCTGGTGATGGCGGCCTGGCTCGCCTACCTGAAGTCGCGTTTGCTGCTGCCGGAGCCGCAGGGCCCGGACGAGCCGAGCGGCGAGGAGATGGCCGCCATGCTCGCCTTCCAGCTGCGCCGGCTGGAGGCCATGCGCGACCTGGCGGCGCGCTTGATGGCTAGGCCCCGGCTGGGGCGCGACGTGTTCGCCCGCGGCGCCCCGGAAGGATTGGCGACGGTCGACAGGTCGGTGTACCAGGCGTCGCTGTTCGAGCTGCTCGCGGCTTATGCCGATCAGCGCCGCCGGACGGAATCCGCCAGGCTGGAGGTCGAGCCGAGCCCGCTGTACAGCGTCGATGACGCGCTGCACTGGCTGACCGATCTGATCGGACGCATGCCGGACTGGGAGGCCATGACCACTTTCCTCCCGCCCGACTTGCAGGACGGGCTGATCTGGCGCTCTGCGGTCGCCTCGACCTTCGCCGCCAGCCTGGAGCTGGCCAAGCAGGGAAGGCTGCAGCTGCGCCAGGCGGCACCGTTCGGCCCCCTCTACCTGCGCACCCGGGCGCGGCTGCGGGCGGCCGACCCTGAGCACGGCGACCCGTGAGCGCGATCGACGACGACCTGCGCCTGTTAGAGGCGCTCATCTTCGCTTCGGCGGAACCGGTGGACGAGGCGGCGATGGCGGCCCGTCTGCCGCAGGGAGTAGACCTTTCGGCACTGCTCGGCGCGCTCACCGCGCATTACGCGACACGCGGCGTGACGCTCACGCGTAGCGGCTCGAAATGGGCGTTCCGGACCGCGCCCGACCTGGCGCCCAGGCTGAAGCTGGAAAAGCCGGTCGAGCGCAAGCTGTCGCGCGCGGCGGTGGAGATCCTGGCCATCATCGCCTACCACCAGCCGGTCACCCGGCCGGAGATCGAGGCGATTCGCGGGGTCGGACTGAGCCGGGGCAGCCTGGAGATGTTGCTCGAGGCGGGCTGGATAACGATGGGGCGGCGCCGCCGTACCCCGGGACGCCCGGTCACCTGGGTGACCACGGAGGCGTTTCTCGACCATTTCGGGCTCAGCGGCCTCGACGACCTGCCGGGGGTCGAAGAGCTCAAGCAGGCGGGTCTCTTGGAGCGCCGTCCGGCGATGACCGCCTTGTCCGTGCCCCAGGGCGGCCCGGCCGCCGAGGCCGCCGAGACCGAGCACCAGGTCGAGGACACCCGGTCCGAAGGCTGATCGCCGGCGCTTGACTTCACCGCCGAGAACGCGGAGAACGCTGAGGATGGCGCGGAAATGCGACAGTGAATCAAGGGAGATGACCTGCCTTCGCGAAGCCCGCTTCGGCGGGTGAAGGAAGGGGGATGAGTGGAGATGAGGGGGATAAAATAGCGCGCCGAAGGCGCGAAAATTACCATCCCCTTATCTCCCTTCATCCCCCAATCCCCCTTCCTTGTCTCCGCGGGGGATGCACTTGATATTGCGACTTAGTTGCAATAACGTCCCTGGCTGGGCATGAACGGCAGATAGATGTCAAGAACAGCGCGACGCTTACAAGCCAACGTGGGTTCGCCTTGGTCCGGTCGAGGCGGCGGAGCACGGCGATGAAGGCCCTTGCCTTCGAGGGGGTCAGCCACCGTTATGGTCGGGTCCTGGCGGTGGACGAGATGGCGCTCGCGGTCGAGCCGGGGGAGTTGGTCTGCCTGCTTGGACCCTCCGGCTGCGGCAAGACCACGACGCTCAGGATCGCCGCCGGCCTGGAGCGTCTGCAGGCCGGCCGGGTGCTCATTCACGGCCAGGTGGTTGCCGACGCGGCGACCGGCCTGGAGGTTCCGCCGGAGTCGCGCAGCGTCGGGCTGGTGTTTCAGGACTATGCCCTGTTTCCGCACCTCACGGTGGCGGACAACGTCGCCTTCGGAGTCGAGGGCATGGAGAGCAAAACGCGTCAGGCGCGCGTGGCGGCGGTCCTGGAGGCGGTGGGAATGACCGACTACGCCTCGGACTATCCGCATCAGCTCTCGGGCGGCCAGCAGCAGCGCGTCGCGTTGGCTCGGGCGCTGGCGCCGCGGCCGCGTCTCATGTTGCTCGACGAACCGTTCTCCGACCTGGACGAGCGGCTGCGCGACCAGGTGCGAGACCAGACCCTGCACGTGCTCAAGGACAGCGGCGCTACAACCCTGATGGTGACGCACGACCCGGAGGAGGCCATGTTCATGGCCGACCGGATTGCGGTGCAACGCGCCGGGCGCATCGTGCAGGAGGGGACGCCGGTCGATCTCTACTTCCAGCCCAAGGAGGCCTTCGTCGCCGAGCTTTTGGGCGAGATCAACCGGTTTCCGGTACAGGTCCGCGACGGCCGCGCTCGCACGCCATTCGGCTGCGTCCGGGTGGACGGCGTGGCCGACGGCACCGCGGTCGAGGTCCTGATCCGGCCCGAGGCCTTGAAGCTGCGGCTCATTAGCGAAGCCGAGGCGCCGCAACGCGCGGCCCGTGTGATGGCGTCCCGCATGCTGGGACGCAGCAGCCTGATCCACCTGGCCGTGAGCGACCTCGATGGCCAACACCTGCACCTGCATTCCCGGGTGCCGGGCCGATTCCTGCCGGCGCCGGACGCCATGGTCGAAGTGGAGTTCGACCCCAGCCAGGCATTCATTTTCCGCGTGCCAGGCCCTACCGAAGTCGCGTGACGGGCCTATATAGGTTGGGGCCGGCGTTGCGGGCATGAGGCGGTTCTGCCATTATCCCCCGGCTTTCGGCCCGATCGACAGCAGTGAGGAAATCGAATGGGTACGTTCAGCATTTGGCACTGGCTGGTCGTCCTGGCCGTCGTATTGGTGCTGTTCGGCGGCGGCGGCAAGATCTCCCGCCTCATGGGTGATTTCGGCAAGGGCCTCAAGTCCTTCAAGAAAGGCCTCCAGGAAGAAGAGGAAGGCCAGGGCGAGGGCACCAAGGCGCTCGAATCCGAGGCGGCTAATCCGGCCGAAACCGCGCCGGAGCACGAGAAGGCGGCGAAAGGTTGAGCCGACGGGGCCTTGGGCCCCGGTGAGCGGGTGAGGGATCGCCATGCTCGACATCGGCTGGCAGGAGCTCTTTATCGTCGCCGTCGTTGCGATCATCGTCATCGGCCCCAGGGAGTTGCCGCGTGCGCTCAAGGCCATGGGGCAGATACTGCGCAAGGCGCGGGCGATGGCCCGCGACTTTCAAAATGGGGTCGACGAGATTCTGCGCGAGGCCGAGCTGGACGACCTCAAGAAGGATCTGAGCGAAGCCTCGCCCTCCAGCATTACCCGGAACCTCGAGCACAGCATCGATCCTACCGGCGAAGTTAAGGAGGCGGTGCGCGAGGTCGACCCGACCAAAGACGTCCGCGAGGCCCTCGATACCGCCGAGGATGCGCAGCCAACGGCCGCACCGGCGCCGGAGGCCGCGGCTCAGGCCGAGGCCGGGCCGGCGCCCAAGCGGAAGGCCGGCGGCTCCTCGTAACCGATGGCGGCCGAAGACATCGACGACACGAAAATGCCGCTGCTCGATCACCTGGTCGAGCTCAGACGGCGGCTTATCTTCTCGTTCGGTACCCTGATCGTGTTGTTCTTCGTGTCCTACTTCTTCGCCGAGTACATCTTCCGATTCCTGGTCCAGCCATACGCCGATCTGGTCGAGGGTCAGGCGAATCGCCGGCTCATTTTCACGGCCCTGCACGAGGCGTTCTTCACCTACATCAAGGTGGCGGCGTTTTCGGCGCTGTTCCTCGGCTTCCCGATCCTGGCGGTGCAGCTTTGGATGTTCGTGGCGCCGGGGCTGTACCGGAACGAGAAGCGCGCCTTCCTGCCGTTCCTGGTGGCGACGCCGATCCTGTTCACCATGGGCGGCGCCATGGTCTACTACATAGTGATGCCGCTCGCCTTCCGGTTCTTCCTTTCGTTCGAGAGCACCGGCGGTTCGGGCTTCCTGCCGATGGAGCTCGAGGCCAAGGTGGACCAGTACCTGTCGCTGGCCATGCGGCTCATCTTCGCCTTCGGCGTGAGCTTCCAGCTTCCGGTGCTGATGACGCTCCTGGCGCGGGTCGGCCTGGCCACCTCCGCGGGTATGGCGGACAAGCGCAAATACGCGATCGTGCTGGCGTTCGTCGCCGCCGCCATCCTGACGCCGCCAGACGTGATCAGCCAGGTGATGCTTGCGGTGCCGGTCATCCTCCTCTACGAGATATCGATCCTCTCGGCCAAGCTGGTCGAGCGCCAACGCCGGGCCCGGGAAGAGGCGGAAGAAGAAGCGCAGGCGTAAACCGCCTCCACGTAAGTGGCTTCCGCTCCAGGGCGTGCACTCACAAATTGACGGTCTGCTTCAGGCTACCTAACAGACTGTTGGATGATACGCCACCTGCTGCCCCTCTTGACCCGAAGCCGTCACTCGGACAGGCCCGCCTTGCGTAGGCCGAGCACGAGCGTCCCAACATGGCCTCCGTTGAGGACCGCCATGACCCTATTGCAGCTATCTATCCTGTGGGCTTGCCGGCGGCCTGGTCCAGATTCGCGAGAAAGTGCGTGGCCTCCTCCAGGAATCGAGGCCAAGCAGGTTCGTTTTCAAGGATGATGTGGTTTCGACCTTCGAGCGGCACAAAGCGAGCTCTGGGGATCATGGCGGCCATCCGACGTCCTTCCTCGAAAGGTAGGGCCGCGTCATCGCGGCAATGTAAGACGAGCGTGGGGACGGCAACCTTAGGAAGCATGTGACTTATGTCTATATTATCCACGGCTTCACGAATTCGCACTGCGTTCTCTGGCGAGGTAGCCATTCGCTGAAGGTCGTTAAAATTCTTTACTTGTTCCGGTGTGGCGTCGGGCATGAAAAGCGAGGTGAAGATCTGCCGAAATGCAGGGTTGTCTTGACCCCATCCCTGCCGCATTAGTGTGATGAGAGCCTCTATCTGTTCGATGTCCTCCCGCAAGCCATGGCGGCGCCAGCCTCTGGCAAAACCGCCATAAAGGACTAAACCCGTTACGCGTTCCGGATGTTTTACGGCGTAGGCGATCGAGATGGCGCATCCCTGAGAAATTCCGAACAGAGCGAAACGCTCTAGTCCTATGGCATCGACGACCGTCTCCAGATCGCGAATGAATGCCTCAAAGGAGATTTCATCGACGTCCCAGTCAGAGAGCCCGTTGCCCCTCTCATCGTAACGGACCAGTAAGTGATCTTTCGCAAGTTCTTCATGCAGAAGACGACGCGGCCCGGGGATTTCCCAATCCAGCTCAAGATGATTTAGCCAAGTTGCGGGTTTCACCAACGCCGGGCCCTGTCCTACAGTAGCGTAGGCGATGCGAACCCCATCCGGTGCCATGCAGAAGCGGATTTCCTGGTGCATCTTCGGCTCATCAGTGCGGGGCACCCCAAGGCCCGGTGTACGGCTTTCGAGTTCGACTTGGTAGACCCGCACCGGTGTATCGATGTTTTTGAATTTTCGTTCGCCCAAGTCCACAAACCTAAGATCCAGCTTCCCTGCCACTCCTTGATACACCATGACCGAGACGCAAATGCCTCCCGGTTTCGCCAAGCCTTCGAGCCTTGCCGACACATTGACGCCGTCGCCGTAGATGTCGTCGCCCTCGACGATCACGTCGCCAAGGTTGACGCCTATGCGAAACTCGATGCGTCGATCCTCGGACAGCTCGGCGTTCCGTTCCGCCATCCCGCGCTGAATGTCGACGGCGCACGCAACCGCGTCGACGACGCTCGCGAACTCGACCAGGGCACCATCGCCTATCAGCTTGACGGTACGGCCGTGGTGCTCGGCGATCTTGGGGTCGATGAACTGGGCCCGATGCGCCTTGAGCGCGGCGAGTGTGCCGGCCTCGTCCACGCCCATAAGGCGGCTGTACCCGACCACATCGGCAGCAAGGATCGCCGTCAGCTTACGGGTGACGTGTTCTTGCGCCATGGACCTCCCCAACGCCCCGGATTGGCCAAAGACAGCTTATCGCGTTTCGGGGAGGTAATCCATCGAGGCGGAGGGCGTCAAAGTGGGAAGCTTGGATGTCCGCGTTTGGCTAATCCGCGACGTAGTTGAAGGTCCGCCAGAACGTCCGATCTATGAGTGAACCCGGACATTCGCAGGTCAATGCCAGACCGGTGCAGGTTCATGAGTAAATGACCTGGCCGGCGGGCGCCGGCTGGACGGCGAGTCCGACAATCCGTATAAACCGGCGCGGCGGGACGCAGCCGACCCGAATGCGCGATGCTCGACCTCAAATGGATCAGGGAAAACCGCGACGCTTTCGACCGGGGCCTTGAACGCCGCGGGGAGCCGCCCCTGGCTGGACCGATTCTCGACCTCGATGCCCACCGCCGGGAGGTACAGACCCGGCTTCAGGATATTCAGGCGCGGCGCAACGAGGCGTCCAAGGAAATTGGTCTCGCCAAGTCGAAAGGCGAGGCCGCCGCCGCATTGATCGCCGAGGTGGGCGAGCTCAAGCGTCTGATGCACGACAGCGCCGAGGAGGAACGGGCGCTTGGCGCCGAGCTCGATGCGCTGTTGTCCACGGTTCCCAACCTGTTGGCCGACGAGGTCCCCGACGGTGCCGATGAGAGCGCCAATCAAGAGGTGTGGCGGCACGGGGAGCAGCCCCGCTTCGAGTTCCAGCCGCGCCAGCACTTCGAGATCGGCGAGGCGCTGGGGCAGATGGACTTAGAGCTGGCGGCGCAGCTCTCGGGCGCCCGCTTCGTGGTCTTGACCGGGCCCTTGGCACGGCTCGAGCGGGTGCTCGCCCAGTTCATGATGGACCTGCACACCGGCGAGTTCGGCTATCGCGAGGTGCACCTGCCGTATCTGGTGCGCGACCATGTGCTGTACGGAACCGGGCAATTGCCGAAGTTCGGCGACGACCAGTTCCGCACCACCGACGGCTACTGGCTGATCCCGACCGGGGAGGTGCCGTTGACCAACCTGGTGGCCGACAAGATCCTCGACGAGGCCCTGTTGCCGCTGCGATTTGCCGCCTGTACCCCGTGCTTCCGCGCCGAGGCCGGGGCCGCCGGCAAGGACACCCGCGGCATGCTGCGCCAGCACCAGTTCACCAAGGTGGAGCTGGTCAGCATCGTGCATCCGAATGAGTCATGGGACGAGCTGGAGCGGATGACGCGCTGCGCCGAGGAGGTGCTGCGCCGGCTCGGCCTGCACTACCGGGTGGTGGTGCTGAGCAGCGGCGATACCGCTTTCGCCGCCCGCAAGACCTACGACATCGAGGTCTGGCTGCCGGGCCAGGACACCTATCGCGAGATCTCCAGCTGCTCGAACTGCGGCGACTTCCAGGCGCGGCGCATGAAGGCGCGGTTCCGCACCGCCGGCAAGAGGGGCACGCGGTTCGTGCATACGCTGAACGGCTCGGGCCTGGCCGTCGGGCGCACCCTGATCGCCATCCTCGAGAACTTCCAGCAGGCCGACGGCAGCGTGCGCCTGCCCGAGGCGCTGGTCCCGTACATGGGCGGCATGGAGGTCATCGGTCCCGATGCTTGAGGCGCCCTTGGACCTGAAACGGGCCCGCATTCTCTTGACCAATGACGACGGTATCGACGCGCCGGGCCTCAAGGTCCTGGAGCGGATCGCCCGGCGCCTGTCCGAGGACCTGTGGGTGGTGGCGCCCTCGGTGGAGCAGAGCGGGGTCAGCCACTCGTTGACCTTGCGCACGCCGCTCAGGGTCCATCGACGCTCCGACCGGCGCTATGCCATCGACGGCAGCCCGACCGACTGTGTCCTGGTGGCGCTCAGCGAGTTGATGAAGGACCATCCGCCGGACCTGGTGCTCTCGGGCGTCAACCGTGGCGGCAACCTGGGCGACGACGTCACCTACTCCGGCACCATCGCGGCGGCCATGGAGGCCACCATCCTGGGCGTGCCGGCGATCGCGCTGAGCCAGATCTACCGATGGGACCATCCGGTCAAGTGGAAGACCGGCGAGCATTACGCCGCCGCGCTTATTGGCCGCCTAACCGGGCTCGATTGGCCGTCCGGGGTGTTCATGAACGTCAACTTTCCCGACGTGGTGGTGGCCTCGGTGACCGGCGTCGAGGTGGTCCCCCTGGGCCGCCGCGAGCAGGGCTACCGTCTGGTCAACCGGCGCGACCCGCGCGGCCACCCCTACATCTGGATCGGCCGGCCCCGTACCGACCCCGGAGTCGAGGCCGACACCGACCTGGCACGATCCGCCAACGGCGCCATCACTGTCACCCCAATGCATCTCGACATGACCCATGGCGGCATGCTGCGGGCGTTGAGCGAGGTGATGAAATGACCGGCATCCGGATTTGGCGTCTCGGGGTCTTGGCCGCCTGCCTGATGGCCGGGTTGAGCCTCGGCGGCTGCGGCGGCCTGGGCGTCGACGCGCCGTCCGGCAGGAGCGCGTTGGCGCTGCCGGGACCGCCCTCGGGTCGGCCGCCGACGCCGAAGCCGGCAACCAGGCTGCCTGGGACCCAGCCGGTGCCGGCGGACGGGATGATCGCGGTGCGCCCGGGCGACACCCTCTATGCCATCTCCCGGCGCTATGGCGTGCCGGTCCGCACCATCATCGACGACAACCGGTTGCGGCCGCCGTACCTGCTCAAGGTGGCGCAGCGACTGCGGCTGCCGCAGCCGCGGCACCACGTGGTCGAATCGGGCGACACCATATTTTCGATCGCGCGGCGCTACCGCGTCGACCAGAGCGTGCTGGTGCGGCTGAACGAGCTCGAGCCGCCGCTTACTATCAAGATCGGCCAGTTCCTTCGGCTGCCGGCCCCGACCGAGCTCGCCGCCGCCCGGCCGGAACCGCGGCGGGAGGGGCGGGCGCCGGCGCCTGGGACGGGCACCGCCGCCGAGCCGGCCGCCGAGCCGGCCGCCAAGCCGCGCCCGGCGGGCCCGGTTCGGCCGCCGCCAAGGAGCGGCCGGCCGTTCCTGTGGCCGGTGAGCGGCCGGGTGATCTCCGATTTCGGTGCCAAAGACGGCGGCCTGCACAACGACGGCATCAACATCGCCGCACCACGCGGCAGCTTCGTGCGGGCGGCCGACGACGGCGTCGTCGCCTATGCCGGCAACGAGCTGAGCGGCTTCGGCAACCTGTTGCTGATCAAGCACGCCGACGGCTGGACCACGGCCTACGCCCATAACGAGGTGCTCTTGGTGCGGCGCGGCGACCGGGTGCGGCGCGGCCAGAATATCGCCCGCGTCGGCAGCACCGGCAACATCCGCAGGCCGCAGCTGCATTTCGAGATTCGCAAGGGGCGCGACCCGGTGGATCCGCAAAAGCACCTGAAAACCGCCGCCGTCGAGGCGCCGTGGCGGAGTGCAAGACTCAACGCGGAGGACGCAGAGTACGCAGAGACGGCGCTGAGGGAGGCAAGGGGGATATGGAGATGGGAGGGGATAAGGGGATAAAAAAATTAAGCGCGCCGAAGGCGCGCAAATTCCCATCCCCTCATCCCCATCTATCCCCTTATCTCCCTTAATTCCCCGTCAAGCCTCAGCGCGAATCTCAGCGCTCTCTGCGTTCTCTGCGTTGAATCTTTACCCGGGAGAGGCGGGTCAGGTTTGGTCGAGCCGTTGGCCGAGCCGGCCGGCCAGGTCCTGGATGAACTGCCAGG
>JBHICX010000012.1:0-17413 GCA_046759805.1 Kiloniellales bacterium
CGCCCGCGTGTGAGGCCCGATCCAGGGAAGTCGCCTCCCGTCCTCGGCCGGGTAGGGGTCGGAGGGGGCAGCCCTCATGACCGTCCCGTGGCAATATTGCGAATGATTTTCACTTGCAAGGCTGTTTCGCTTGTGCCATGGTCCGCCGCCGCCGGCGGGAATTGCGAATCGTTCGCAACACCGCGCCGGCCGACATGCGAGGATGGCAAGGCATGCGAGATCGGGGGGAGGATCAAGGCCCATGAGCCTGGCGGCCACGTGGCGGACCAAGTTCGCCGCCGACCGACGCGGCCGCCGTGTGGCGATGGGCTGCGCGTTGTCGGCGGTGGCCGGGGTCCTCTGGGGAGGGCGGGCGGCGCTGTCGGCCGAGGCCGAGGTCAACCTCTACTCGTACCGCCAGGAGTTCCTGATCCGGCCGCTCTTGGATGCCTTCACCGAGGAGACCGGTATCAAGGTGAACGTGGTCTTTGCCAGGACCGGCATGCTGGAGCGCCTCAAGGCCGAGGGTGAGAACACGCCGGCGGACGTGGTGCTGACGGTCGACATCGCGCGCCTGCAGGCGATCGCCGACGCCGGCCTCCTGCAACCGGTGAAATCGGCGGTGCTGGAGACGAACATCCCGGCGCCGTACCGGGACCCGAGCGGCCTGTGGTTCGGGCTCACCACGCGGGCCCGCGTCATCTACTACGCCAAGGACCGCGTGGACCCGGCGGAGCTGTCGACCTACGAGGATCTTGCCGACCCGAAGTGGAGGGGGCGGCTGTGCGCGCGCAGCGGCAAGCACGCCTACAACCGGGCCCTCGTCGCCTCCATGATTGCCGCCCACGGCGAGGCCAAGGCGCGGGCCTGGGTAGAAGGCCTGGTGGCGAACTTCGCCCGCAAGCCGCAGGGCAACGACCGGGCCCAGGTCAAGGCGCTGATGCAGGGGGTGTGCGACATCGCGCTTGGCAACACCTACTACATGGGCAAGATGAAGACCAACGACGAACACCCGGAGCAGAAGGCATGGGCGGCGGCGGCTCGGATCTTCTTCCCCAATCAGGACGGCCGTGGCACCCACGTCAACCTCAGCGGCGCCGGGGTGACCAAGTGGGCCAAGCGGCGGGCCGGCGCGATCCGTCTCATAGAGTTCCTGAGCGGCGATGCGGCGCAGCGGCTCTACGCCTCGCAAAACTTCGAGTACCCGGTGAAGGACGGTGTCGCATGGCAGGCGGAAGTCGCATCCTGGGGTCGCTTCAAGGCCGATACGGTCGGCCTGTCCCGGATCGCCGAGCTGTCGCCCGCCGCCGTCAGGATCATCAACCAGGCGGGATGGCTGTGACCGGCGGGCGCGGCCGCGACTGCCTGAACGGGTCGACACCCGGATACGACGGCTGCTAGGCCGAGGGCGGAATGGCCAGCCTCGATCATATCACCGGCGCGCCGGCCGAGCGCCCGCTCGCCTGGCGGTTTCGGCTCGACGGCTGGACCGTGGGCACGCTTCTGATCGCCCTCCTGGTGGCCACTCCGATCCTCGCCGTGATCGGCATCGCCTTTGCCCCCAGCGGCGACATCTGGGTGCACCTCGTCGACACGCTGCTGGCCCGCTATGCCGGCAACACCTTCCTCCTGATGCTCGGGGTCAGCCTCGGCACCTTCGTCATCGGTGTCGGCACCGCCTGGCTGGTCACCATGTGCCGGTTCCCGGGTGCCCGCCTGTTCGAATGGGCGCTGTTGCTGCCGATGGCGGTGCCGGCTTACGTCATCGCCTTCACCTACACCGACCTTTTGGAGTACGCCGGCCCGGTACAGCAGGCCTTGCGCGCCCTGTTCGGTTGGCAGAGCGCACGCGACTACTGGTTCCCCGAGATCCGCAGCCTGGGCGGCGCCGGGGCGATGTTCACGCTGGTGCTCTATCCGTACGTCTATCTGTTGTCGCGCGCCGCCTTCCTGGAGCAGTCGGTGTGCGTCTTGGAGATCAGCCGCACGCTCGGCCGCACCGCCTGGGGCAGTTTCCTCACCGTGGCCGTGCCGCTGGCGCGCCCGGCCATCGCCATCGGCATCGCGCTGGCGCTGATGGAGACGCTGAACGACTACGGCACCGTCAGCTACTTCGCGGTCAGCACCTTCACGGCAGGCATCTTCGATGTCTGGCTGGGCATGAACAGCCTGCCCGGCGCGGCCCAGCTCGCCTGCCTGTTGCTGGCGATCATCGTGGTGCTGGTGGTGGTCGAGCGACTGTCTCGGCGCCGCCAGCGCTTCCACCACACCAGCTCGCGGTACAGCCCGCTGCCGCGGCTTCGGCTGCGCCCGCTGGCGGCGGCGCTGGCAACCCTCGCCTGCCTCACGCCGGTTGCGCTCGGCTTCCTGATGCCGGGCGCCGTGCTGGTGGCGTTCGCCGTCTCCGGCGCCTGGCAGACCGCGTTCCTGGGCGATGTCGCCAACAGCCTCATGCTGGCGGCCCTGGCGGCGGCGCTGGCGGTGCTGACGGGGCTGTTCATGGCCTACGGGGTGCGCCTCGGGGCAAGCCCCGTGTTGCGGGCGGCGACCCAGTTCGCGAGCCTCGGTTACGCGGTGCCGGGCGCGGTGCTGGCGGTCGGCGTGATCGTCCCCTTCGCCTGGTTCGACAACACCCTCGACCGGTTTCTGCGCGACAGCTTCGGGGTCTCGACCGGCCTCATCCTGAGTGGCACCTTGATCGCGCTCACCTTCGCCTACGTGGTGCGCTTCCTGGCGCTTTCCTTCGGCACCGTCGAGGCCGGACTCGGCAAGGTCACCACCAGCATGGACCAGGCGGCGCGCACGCTCGGTCACGGTCCGTTCAGCACCCTGCGCCGGGTGCACCTGCCGATGATCCGCACCAGCGTGCTGACCGCCGGGTTGCTGGTTTTCGTCGACGTGATGAAGGAGCTGCCGATGACGCTCTTATTGCGGCCGTTCAACTTCCACACCCTGGCCACGCGGGTCTACGAATACGCGGCCGACGAACTGTTGGAGGAAGCAGCACTACCGGCGCTCGCCATCGTCGCCGCCGGCATCGGCCCGGTGGTGCTCTTGAGCCTCGCCATCCGCCGCTCGCGCCCGGGCTCCGGCGGCGGCTGACGGCCGGCTCGTAGGCCCCCTAGCGCATTAACCGTTCAGGCTGAACCAGCCCACGCCCCCACCCGGCCCCCGGCCCGTCCGCCGGGGCGGGCACCCACGACAGTGTCGGCTCAGGGTGGCCGGGTGGGGGCGTGGGCTGGTTCCGGTCAAACCGAAAATGCCCTAGGACGCGCGCTTCTCTCCGCACATCGCCGCCAGGGCGCGGCGGGCCGACTCCCCGTCCTCGGCGATTTGCAGCCGCAGCGCATCGATCCCCTCGAACCGGCGCTCCGGACGCAGGTAGTCGACGAAGCGGACCCGGAGATGCTTGCCGTACAGGTCGTCGGCGAAGTCGAACAGGTGTACCTCCAGGACCAGGTCGTCGCCGGCGAAGGTCGGACGGCGGCCGAAGTTGGCCACCCCGTCACGCCACACGGTCCGGGCGCCCTGATCCACGCCGGCGCGCACCGCGTAGACACCTGTTCGCGGCCGCAGGAAGTCGGCCAGCGTCAGGTTGGCGGTCGGGAAACCCAGCCGCTGGCCGCGCCGGTCGCCCACCACGACCCGGCCCTCGACCTCCCAGAGCCGGCCCAACAGTGCCGCCGCGGTGGTCGGATCGCCCGCGGCCAGGGCCTCGCGGACCAGAGTCGAGGAATAGGGCACCCCGTCGGCGCCGGCCACTGGCGCCACCTCGCTGACGCCGAAGCCCATGGCCTTTCCCATCCGGACCAGCAACGCCGTGTCGCCGCGGCGGCGGTTGCCGAACACGAAGTTGTAGCCCACGGCCACATGGCGCACGCCCAGGCCGTGGACCAGTACCGTCTCGACGAACTCCTCCGCCGTCACTTCCGAGAAGGCGCGGTCGAACCGCAGCACGACCAGGACGTCCACCCCCAAAGCCTCCAGGTAGCGCGCCTTGGTGCGCAACGAGGTCAGCCGGAACGGCGCCGCGTGCGGCTGGAACAGGCGCCGCGGATGCGGCTCGAAGGTCAGCACCAGGCGCGGCGCCGCAAGCGCCAGGGCCTCATTGGCGGCGGCGCGGATCACCGCCTGATGGCCGAGATGGACACCGTCGAAATTGCCCAGCGCCGCGACCGCGGCGCCGGCGGCCGCCGGCGGATCGGCGTAATGTCGCAGCACCAGCATCGTGGCTCGGCTTTCCCTGGCGGCGTCCATCGGGCCGGAAGATACAGCGCCGGTCGGGCCGTGTGTAGGAGGATCGAGGCCGCCGGCCTGCCTTCGCCGAAGCGAAGCTCCGGCTTCGCGCAGGCAGGCGGCGCCGACTTGGCCTCGCTCGGCCGCCGCGGTATGGTTTTGGACTCGAGGAGAAGGAGCCCCAGGCGATGCCGAGAGCGGCGCTATTGCCGTTGGTTCTGGCCCTGGCGGTGGTGCCCCCTTTCGCCAACGGGCAGCAAGCGAAGGTGCCGGGGCTCACCGCCGAGTACGTCGCCGAGTACCGGATCGAGCGCCTCGGCGTGGTGACCGCCGGGCGGGTCTACGCCGCACCGGGCAAGGAGCGGCGCGAGATGACCGGCCCCAGCGGGCCGCTGGTGATCATCATGCGCCACGATCGCCGCCTGGTGTGGACGCTGATGCCGCTGAACCGCAGCTATGCCGAGATGTCCGCGGCACCGCCCGAGGCGCCGGCCGCGCCCCCCGCCGCCGTGGGTGAAGACGTGATCGAGGGGGTTCGCGCCACCAAGTACCGGCTTGCGCCCGCCGCCGCTGAGGGCGGATCCGGTGCCTCGGCGGCCGGCTACGTTTGGCTCACTGCCGAGGGCATCCCGATACGCATCGAGGAAACGGCGGTCGAGGGCGAGCGGCGAATCGCGGTGACCGTTGCGCTGCGCAATCTGCGAATCGGCCGCCAGGATCCGGCACTGTTCGAGATCCCGCCCGGCTATCGCAAGGTGGTCATCGCCGCGCCGCCGCCGGCTGCCACCCGCTGATACGACGGGGCGGCCGGCCGGGGGATGCCGGCCTGCCTTCGCCGAAGCGAAGCTCCGGCTTCGCGCAGGCAGGCGTCGCCGCGGCTGGTTCCGTCATCGGGCGTGCACGCGGCGGTATTACATGCTAAAGGGATTCGGCCGACAGCCGCGCCGGCCGCGGCGAACGGCCCTGAGAACGGTTTCGCTAACCAGCAAGGGTGGCGGCCCCGCCCTGGGAGGCGACAGATGAGCCGTGCGTTTCTGCTCCCTGTGGGCATCGGGTTGATGCTCCTCCAGGCCGGTCTTAGCCCGGCCCTGGCCGCGGAAGGCCGGGTCAACGCGGCCGCCTATGCGCCGGTGCCGTTGGGCTCGGCGGTCATGGTGGTGCCGCTGGACGACACCGAAGACAACCTGCAAATCAAGGACGTGTTCGAACAGGCGCTTCAGGCGCGCGGCTACCGAATCGCGCCGGATGCCTCCCTGGTGATGACGTTCTGGACCAGCGGCTCCTACGACCTCGCCCGGCGCGGCCGCCGCGGCCCCGGGCTGCTGCAGCTTGGCGCCGAGGGCGGCACCTCGACCTCGACCGACGTCGAGGCCCAGGTGAAGCTGTTCTCCTCCAGGGGCGGCGGCCTGTTCCAGAACCCGGCCCGGCGGCCGTCACAGCAGCCGCTGGGGGCGACCCGGCATCGCCTGGATGCGGTGCTCAACGACCAGCAGCAGCGGCGGCGAATCTGGCAGGGCCAGTCCTACGCCGACGTCAGCGGCGGCGACCCGCTCACCATCACCGAGTCGATGGTGACGCCGCTCATAGAAAGTTTCGGCAAGACGGTGCGGCACCAGGCCTTCACCGTCGAGTAGGCCGGAACGGTACGAAGCGGGAGCCCCATCACCCCGAAGCTGCGGGCTTGTGTCTCTCCGGCGGCTTTGTCATTGACAAGGGCGTCGGCCCGAGCATTTTTCTCGCCCTGAGATCGATGGCGCGTCTCGCGCCGAACCCGTTGGCTATCGGCGCTCCCTGGATTGTCGGCTCGGCATCCGGCGTTCGCATCAGCGCAACCGGTTTCCATTTCCATGAGCGGAGGCGGGAGCATGGCAGAGACCTATAAGGTGGCGTTCCTGGGGCTTGGCGTGATGGGGTTCCCTATGGCCGGGCACCTCGCCCAGGCCGGGCACCAGGTCACCGTCTACAACCGCACCCGCTCCAAGGCCGAGGCCTGGGTCGAGAAGTACGGCGGCACGGCCGAGCCGACACCGGCCGCCGCGGCCGCCGGCCAGGACCTGGTGTTTGCCTGCGTTGGCACCGACGACGACCTGCGCGCGGTGGTCCTGGGCGCCGACGGTGCCTTCGCCGGCATGACCGAGGGCGCGGTGTTCATCGATCACACCACCGCATCCGCCGGCATCGCCCGCGAGCTGTTCGAGGACGCCCGCGGCCGCGGGCTCGGCTTCCTGGACGCCCCGGTCTCCGGCGGCCAGGCGGGAGCCGAGAACGGCGTGCTCACGGTCATGGTGGGTGGGGATAAGGCGGCATTCGACAAGGCGGCGCCGGTGATCGACTGCTATGCTCGGGCGGTCACGTTGATGGGTCCGGCCGGCTCAGGACAGCTCACCAAGATGGTGAACCAGATCGCCATCGCCGGTCTGCTGCAGGGCCTGTCGGAGGCCCTCAACTTCAGCCAACGAGCCGGACTCGACACCGCCCTGGTGCTGGATGTGATCTCCAAGGGGGCGGCGCAGTCCTGGCAGATGGATAACCGCGGCCGCACCATGATCGAGGGCAAGTTCGACTTCGGCTTCGCGGTCGACTGGATGCGCAAGGATTTGCGCATGTCTCTGGCCGAGGCGCGCCTGAACGGCGCCCGCCTGCCGGTGGCTGCACTCGTCGATCAGTTCTACGCCCAGGTCCAGGCGCGCGGCGGTAACCGCTGGGACACCTCGAGCCTGATCCACCTCTTGGCCAACGACTGAATTGGGCGTTCTTGAGGGTTTGGCACCTGAAGCGCAAGGGTGGTGGAAGCGAAAAACTCGTTAACAATTCGTGAGTTGGCGGCGCTGCGCGGCTTGTGGCAAGGTCACGGCCCGCAGCGAGATTGTCCGGTTGCTCGCGGTTCCGCGTGGGCGAGGCGTAGCGGTTGGCGAGCCGTCTGGAACGGGTCCGGCGGACGCGCCCCGCGTCTACGAGCAAGCCGGAGGCTAGCGTTCCCGGTAACGCCATCATGACGCATTCCAAGTCCAGCGAACGTCCCCTAGCCGCGGTGGTGCTCGCCGCGGGCAAGGGCACGCGGATGGAGTCGGCCCTGCCCAAGGTCTTGCACCCGATCGCCGGACGGCCGATGTTGCTGCATCTACTGGACGCCCTGGCGCCCATTGGCGCCGAGCCGACGGTGGTGGTGATAGGCCCCGGCATGGAGGCCGTGGCCGAGGTGGCGGCGCCGCGGCCCTGCGTGGTGCAGAAGCGCCAGGCCGGCACGGCCAACGCGGTCATGGCGGCGCGCGGCGCCCTCGAGGGCTTCGCCGGCGACGTGCTGGTGCTGTACGCCGACACCCCACTGATCCGCACCGGGACGCTCAAGACCCTGCTGGCGGCCCGCCGCCGGCCGCCGGAAGCGGCGGTCGCCGTGCTCGGCTTCCGGCCGCCGGAGCCGGGCGAGTACGGCCGGCTCAAGCTCGGGCGCGACGGCACGCTGGAGCGCATCATCGAGCCGCGCGACGCCACACCGGCCGAGCTTGCGATCGAGCTGTGCAACGCCGGCGTGATGGCGGTCGACGGGGCGCAGCTGTTCGCCCTCCTGGAGCGGGTCGGCAACGACAACGCCAAGGGCGAGTACTACCTCACCGACATGGTCGCGCTGGCCCGCGCCGAGGGGCTCGCCTGCGCCGTGGTCGAGGGCGATGCGGATGAGCTCATCGGGGTCAACGGCCGGGCCGATCTGGCACGAGCCGAGGCGATCATGCAGCGCCGGCTGCGCGACGCGGCGATGGCCGGCGGCGCCACTCTCACCGACCCTTCGTGCGTGTGGCTCGCCGCCGACACCCGGCTGGGCCGGGACGTGGTGGTCGGGCCGAACGTGGTGTTCGGCCCGGGGGTGACGGTGGACCAGGGGGCCGAGATCCGCGCCTTCTGCCACCTGGAGGGCGTGCACCTGCACGCCGGCGCCGTCATTGGGCCGTTCGCGCGGCTGCGCCCGGGCTCGGTCATCGGCGCCGGCGCCCGGGTCGGCAACTTCGTCGAGGTGAAGAACGCCACCCTCGAGGAAGGCGTCAAGGCAAACCATTTGAGCTACGTGGGCGACGCCCGGGTTGGTGCCAAGGCCAACATCGGCGCCGGCACCATCACCTGCAACTACGACGGCTTCCACAAGCACCGGACCGAGATCGGCGCCGGCGCCTTCATCGGCTCCAACTCGGCGCTAGTGGCCCCGGTCAGCATCGGCGACGGCGCCATCGTCGGCGCCGGCAGCGTGGTCACCCGCGACGTCGCCGCCGATGCGCTGGCCACCGCCCGGGCGCCGCAGCAAGAGACGCCGGGGGCGGCAAGGCGCCGGCGCAAGCGCAAGGCGGCCGGCAAGTCGTCCGAACGGGCCTGAGCCAAGGCGGCGCGGCAGGCGCCCATGTGCGGCATCATCGGCATCATCGGCAACAAAGAGGTGGCGCCGCTCCTGATCGACGGGCTCAGGCGGCTCGAATATCGCGGCTACGACTCCGCTGGCATTGCCACCCTGGTCAACGGCGCCATCGACCGGCGCCGGGCCGAGGGCAAGCTCAAGAACCTGGAGGCGGTGCTCGAGCGGGCGCCGGTCGCCGGCACCGTCGGCATCGGCCATACCCGCTGGGCCACCCACGGCGCCCCCAACGAGGCCAACGCCCATCCGCACGCCACCGACCGGGTCGCGGTGGTGCACAACGGCATCATCGAGAACTTCCAGGCGCTGCGCCGAGAGCTGGCGGAGGAGGGATGCGCCTTCGTCACCGACACCGATACCGAGGTGGTGGCGCATCTGCTCACCCGTTATCTGGCGGCGGGGGCGACGCCGGAAGAGGCCATGGCCCAGGCGTTGCCGCGGCTGGAGGGCGCGTTCGCGCTGGCGGTGCTGATCGCCGGCCATGATGACCTGATCATCGGTGCCCGGCGCGGCAGCCCGCTGGCCATCGGCCATGGCGACGGCGAGACCTATCTCGGCTCGGACGCGCTGGCGCTGGCGCCGCTTACCCAACGCATCTGCTACCTTGAGGAGGGCGACTGGGCGGTGCTGCGCCGCCACGGCGGCACCATCCACGATCGAACCGGCGCCGTAGTCACCCGGCCGGTGGTGCGCACCGCGCTCGGCGGCGCCCTCATCGGCAAGGGCAACTACCGCCACTTCATGGAGAAGGAGATCCACGAACAGCCGCAGGTCTTGGGCGACACGTTGTCCAGCTTCCTCGAGGCGGCGACCCGGCGCATCGTGCTGCCCGAGCTCCCCTTCGATCTGGCGGGGGTGCCCAAGCTCACCATCGTCGCCTGCGGCACCTCCTACTTCGCCGGGCTGGTGGCCAAGTACTGGCTCGAGGGGCTGGCCCGCCTACCGGTGGAGATCGACGTCGCCTCGGAGTTCCGTTACCGCCGGGCGCCGATGCCCGAGGGCGGCCTGGCGCTGTTCGTCTCCCAGTCGGGCGAGACCATGGACACGCTGGAAGCGCTGCGCTACGCGCGGTCGGAGAACCAGCAGGTGCTGTCGATCCTCAATGTCGCCGAGAGCACGATGGCGCGCGAATCCGACGCCGTGCTGCAGACCCGCGCCGGGCCGGAGATCGGCGTCGCCTCGACCAAGGCGTTCACCACCCAGCTCATGGTGCTGGCCTGCTTCGCCATCGCGCTGGCGCGCACGCGCGGCGCCATCGGGCCGGCGCGGGAGGCGACGCTGGCGGCGGCCCTCACCGAGGTTCCGTCGCGGGCGGCGGAGGTGTTGCATCACGAGCGGCGGCTCAAGGCCTTGGCGCATCAGGTGGCGGAGGCCTCGGACGTGCTGTATCTGGGGCGCGGCACCGGCTTCCCGATCGCGCTTGAAGGGGCACTCAAGCTCAAGGAGATCTCCTACATCCACGCCGAGGGCTATGCCGCCGGTGAGATGAAGCACGGGCCCATCGCGCTCATCGACGAGGCGATGCCGGTGATCGTGGTGGCGCCCTCGGACGAGCTGTTCGCCAAGACCGCGTCGAACGTCGAAGAGGTGACGGCGCGTGGCGGCCGGGTGATCCTGTTGTCCGACGCCGCCGGCATCGGCGCCGTCAGGGGCAAGGTGGCGGCGGTCGAGCTGCCGGCGGTCGATCCGTTCGTGGCCCCCATCCTGTACGCCATCCCGGTGCAGCTGCTGGCCTACCACACCGCGGTGCTCAAGGGCACCGACATCGACCAGCCCCGCAACCTGGCCAAGTCGGTCACCGTGGAGTAACCCGGCGACGGATCGAACTCGAAGCAGCTTTATTATATTTTATCAAGACCTGACCCTATCTCAAGCCAAGCAACCGATGCCGATATAAGCCACACCTGCGCGGGCCCTCCCGGCCGGGACAGGCGAGGCCGGCGCTCAACTCAAGGAGTCACCCACTGCGCCTCGCAATTCATGGTGAGCCCGTGGCCCGATTGGATCGGGCCATGCTGCAACCATGAAATGCAAGGCGGGGCCCGCGCAGCGGGGATGTCCTCGTTAGATGGCGTTGTGGTGGGCGGTCGGCCCAGGTCATGTACTCATAAACCTGCACCGGGCTGGCATTAACGTGCGAATGTCCGGGTTCCGTCCCAGATCGAGTGTTCTGGCGGACCGTCATCGACGTCGCAGATTAGCCAAGAGACGACATTCTGCTCCCTTCAGAGCACATGGATTTCGGGCCCTCTAGCGTGTAATCTCTCTGCCCAGGGGGAACGGGCATGGAGCGCCGTCTCGCCGCGATCCTGGCCGCCGATGTGGTCGGCTATAGCCGTCTCGTTTGGGAGGATGAGGCGAGCACCTTGGCCGCGCTCAAGGCCCATCGCGAAGAACTGATCGAACCCAAGATTGCCGAACGCAACGGGCGCGTCGTCAAGCTGATGGGCGATGGCCTTCTGGCCGAGTTCCCCTCTGCCGTCGAGGCGGTTCAGTGTGCCGTCGAAATCCAGCACTTGCTCGGCGAGCGGGACGCCGAGGTCGCCGAGGAACAGCGGATCGTCTATCGCATCGGCATCAACATCGGCGACATCGTCGTCGAGGGCGACGACATCTACGGCGACGGCATCAACGTTGCGGCGCGGCTGGAGGGCCTGGCCGAGCCCAGCGGCATCTGTGTGGCGGGCAACGTTTTCGATCAGGTGAAGGACAAGCTCGACCTCACCCTCGATCATCTGGGCGAACGCGAGCTCAAGAACATCGCCGAGCCGGTGACGGTCTACCGCGTGGTGCCCGACGAGAAGGCGGCGGCGTTGGTCACGCCCGTGGTCCGGAAGGCGGCCAAGCGAGAGCGCCGATGGCTGCCGGTCGCCGCGGTGGCGACCGCAGCGATCATCATAGCACTCAGCGGTGTGCTGTGGTGGCAGCCCTGGGCGCCCGACGTGGAGCCGACGTCGGTGGAGAAGATGGCGCTGCCGCTGCCCGACAAACCGTCCATCGCGGTGCTGCCCTTTGCCAATATGAGCGGCGACCCCGAGCAAGAGTATTTCGCCGACGGTATTTCGGAAGACCTGACCACGCAACTCTCGAAGATATCGGGGCTATTCGTTATATCGCGGACCACGACGTTCCAATACAAGGGCCGGACCGCCGACATCCGGCAAATAGCCCAAGACCTAGGGGTTCGATATGTGGTCGAAGGCAGTGTCCGCCGCGGGGGCAACGACGTACGGGTCAACGCGCAGCTGATTGACGCCACCACTGGCGGGCATCTTTGGGCGGAGACCTTTGACGGACCTGTAGGCGAAGTATTCGCCTTGCAGGATCGGATCAATGAGAAAATCGTCACCGCTTTGAAAGTTCAGCTCACGCCCGAGGAACTGGCGCGCGTCACATACCGCGGGACGGAGAACGTAGTGGCGTACGATGCCTTCTTACGTGGCGAGCGGTTCCGCCTTCATTCCAAGGTTCGCGCCCATGAAGAGGCGATACTCGAATATGAGCGGGCGATCGCGTTGGACCCGAATTTCAGCGCGGCCCATGCGGCGTTGGGCCTCGTTCTTTGGGACCGGGTGCGACGCGGAAAAGGTGGTGTTGGAAGGGAAGACAACATACGCGCCCATCAACTCGCAAACACAGCTCTCGCACTTGGGGAAGATCCTGCGACTCATACACTCCTGGCGAAGATCCATCTAGTAGAGAAGGGCGATTACACGAGCGCCGAGGCGGAAGCGCGCAAGGCCATTGCAATTGATCCCAACAATTCCGAAGGTCTGGCGACGCTGGCCGAGGTCTCGCTCTACATGAGCCGGCCAAAAGTGGCGACTCAGTTGTTGCAAAAGGCGATGCGGGCCGATCCCGGCTTTCCTTTTTCGTATCAGATTTTAATGGCACAGGCACGGTTCGAGCAGAAGCGCTATCGAGATGTCATCAATTTGCTTACGGCCGTATGTGAAGGTGTCGTAGCTGTTTCTTATATTCGACCGTGTCAAATTTATAGCGCATCCGCGTACGGTCATTTAGGAGAGATGGAAACCGGTCAAAAGATTCTCAAACTAAGTGGCTTTCACGGGGATGATCGGCATGGGCTCCTAAATGAGGTGAAAGTCATCGTAGCCATTAGGTTCCCCTTCAAAAATCTGGCGAGTAGAGAACATTTGATAGAAGGAATTCGCATGGCTTTGCAGATCGATTAGGCAATATGGGGGAAGTCTTGCCGCGCGATCTCGTACGGCGATGGCGCGACAGCATGCGCGATTATCGTAATTCAAGCGTACTTGGTACTTCAATTTTGGTAGGTCTTGAATAACTGTTCGACGTTGCGCAACGACTTCCGCTCTGGGTCAAAAGCGGCAGTACATGGCGGGACATCCAAAGGTCTGTTACGTATCCCGAAGCAGACTGTCAATTTATGAGTATACGCCCTGGGCCAGTCGTCACGCTCGCGCCCGGGCGATGTCCAGGATCGCGTCGAGGTCGAGGTCGGCTTCCAGCCACTGGGCGAGGTCGTCAAGGGTCTCTTCGATGCGGGCCTCGTAGGCGACGCCGCGGCGGTGGGCGGCATTGAGCCCGGCCAGCAAGGCGTGGCGGAAGCCGTCGGCGGCGAACAGGCCATGCAGGTAGCAGCCCTGCACCAGGCCGTCGGCGCTGCTGGCGCCCTGCGGGCGATCTCCGATCCTCAGCATCGGACGGGCGCAGGCCGGGCCCTCGGTCCGGCCCATATGCATCTCGTAGCCGCGCACCGCCTCGCCGGTGGCAAGCTCGCGGCCCACGGCTTCGCGCAGGGTCTTGCGCCGGGTCAGCACCGTGTCGACCTCTATGAGGCCCAGACCGGGGGCCTCGCCCGGCGGCCCCTCGACGCCGTCCGGGTCGCTGACGCGGCGGCCCAGCATCTGATAGCCAGCGCACAGGCCGAGCACCCGGCCGCCGCGGCGCACGTGGGCGGCAAGGTCGACGTCCCAGCCCTGGGCGCGCATGAACTCGAGGTCGGCGAGGGTGGCCTTGGAGCCCGGCAGCACGATGAGGTCGGCGTCCGCCGGCAGCGGCCGCCCCGGCGCCACCACGTCCAGCCTGACGTCAGGCTCGGCCGCCAGCGGGTCGAGGTCGTCGAAGTTGGCGATCCGGCTCAACCGCGGCACCGCGATACGGATCGGCCCCGTGCCAGGGGCCGCCGCGGCGTATCGGTTCGCGTCGAGCGCCACCGCGTCCTCGGCCGGCAGCCGCCAGGCATCCTCGAAGTAGCGCACCACCCCGTGGCAGCGAAGCCCGGTATGCCGCTCGATCAACGCCAGCGCCGGGTCGAACAGCGCCTTGTCGCCGCGGAACTTGTTGATGACGTAGCCCTTGACGCGCGCCCGCTCGACCGGGTCCAACAGCCCATGGGTGCCGACGATACTGGCGATCACCCCGCCGCGGTCGATATCGCCGACCAGCAGCACCGGCAGGTCGGCGGCCTCGGCGAAGCCCATATTGGCGATGTCGCCGGGGCGCAGGTTGACCTCGGCGGTGCTGCCGGCGCCTTCCACCAGCACCAGGTCGGCGTCCCGGCCGAGCCGGGCGAAGCTTTGCATCACCGCCGGCATGAGCCGCGGCTTCAAGGCGTGGTAGTCGCCGGCGGCGGCGTTGCCCAGCACCCGACCCCGGACCACCACCTGGGCCCCGACCTCGGATTGCGGCTTCAACAGCACCGGGTTCATGTCACAGGTCGGCGCCACCCCGCAGGCCCGCGCCTGCAGCGCCTGGGCGCGGCCGATCTCGCCGCCGTCGGCGGTCACCGCGGCGTTGTTCGACATGTTCTGCGGCTTGAACGGCCGCACCGCGAGGCCGCGGCGGGTGTAGGCGCGGCACAGCCCGGCCAGCAACACCGACTTGCCGACGTCGGAGCCAGTGCCCTGGAGCATCAACGCGGCAGCCATTGCGCCCACCGGGCGCCCCACGCCGTGGCGGCGAATCACGGCGGGGCCGGCCCGCCTTCGCCGAGGCTACGGCTGGCAGGCGCGGCGGCGGCCGGTCGCTTGGTGTCAGAACAGCGCCAGCGCGCCCCGCAGCTCGTCGGCATGCGGGTTCTTGAACCGCTGCTCGAGCACGATGCTGGTCGCGTTCGCCCCATCGCCGTAATAGTAGTAGTTCCAGTCGTCGCGCCGCCGGATCACCGCCCCCTCCACGGAGGCGCCGAGGAAGGCGCCCTCGGCCAGCGAGTAGGCATAGATGTCGGCGTCGAGGTTGGTGGTGGTGGCCGCCTCGATGGCCTTGCCGGAGCCGCCGAAGGTGGCCGACAGATCACCGCCCAGGGTCACCTGGTCGTCGATGATCGCCGCCAGGCCACCCTTGTTCATGATGACGAACATCACCTGCGCCCATTGGGCGCCGATCTGCACGCCCACCGAGCCACCGCCCAGAGTGTAGAAAGCCGGGTAGCTCCACTTGCCGTCCTCGCCGCGGGCGAGCAGCACGCCGCTGCCGCCCTCGCCGCCGAGCAGGAACCCGGCCTTGATGAGGCGCGGCACGATCAGCACACCCTTGGCCTCGGCCAGGGTCTGGCGCAGGTTCGGGTGGTCCGGGTGGTTCCGCAGCTTGAGGACGACGAAGCGCGCCTTCTCGACCAGTTCCTCCTGCTCGGTAAGCGCACGCGCGTCAGAGACAAGACCGCCGACGAGGATCGTCAGCGCGGTCAGGAGCACGATCAACAACTTCGGCATGGCCTAAACCTCCATCAAAACGCCGCATCGGTTACGTGCTCCCTGCCCCAATGGTTCCAACCACCTTCGGGCGACGCGCAAGGTATTGGATTGCGCGGCAAATTTCCAGCCTACAATAGGTATGGCCCAAATCGGTCCGGCGCCGCAGCGACGCCGACCCCTGCCCGGCCATGTGACCCGGGTGATGTGCCGGCCCGCCGCGCGCCGGGCGCTACTTGCCGGCCAGCAGGCCGCGCAACCGATCCGCCCCGGGGTTGGAGACCGCGTTGTCGATCAAGATGGCGCGGGCAGAGGCGCCGCGGCCGTAATAGTCCCGGTTCTCGTCGTCCTCGTAGTCGATGTGGCCGCCCTCGATGGTGGCTCCGACGAAGGCGCCGCGGGCCCGCACATAGGTGATGATGTCGACGTCGTCGTCGCTCACCGACCCGCTCTGCTGGCCGCTCGCGGTCATCACGGTGGCCCCGGCGCTGCCGCCCAGCACCAGCTTTTCGTCGATCACCTGATCGAGGCCGGCGTCGGTCATGAACAGCATCAGGATCTCAGACTCGGCAGCGCCGATCTGTAGGCCCACCGAGCCGCCCCCGAACTCGTAGAAGGCCGGATAGGTCCAGCTTCCGTCGGCGCGCCGCAGCATCATCACGCCGTCGCCGCCGGCGCCGCCGATGATGAAGCCCGCCTTGACGTAGTCGGGGATGATCATCAGCCCGCGGGCGCGCTCCAGCGTGCGCTTAACGTCGGCGTCGGCGAGGAACTGCTCCAGGACGCGGGCGCTTGAGTCGACCAACTCCTGCTCGTCGGCCTGGGCCGGCTGGCCGAGCATCAGGACACCGGCCAGCGCGGCCGAGGCAAGGATTCGATTCAACATGGCGAACGGACTCCGTTATCGATTGACGTTCAGAACTCGATCCCCATCTGCGCCTTGACGCCGGAGCGGAACGGGTGCTTGACCATCGTCATGTCGGTGACCAGGTCGGCGATCTCAATGAGCTCCGGCTTGGCGTTGCGCCCGGTGACGACGACGTGCAAGTCGCGCGGCTTGGCCTTGAGCACCGCCACCACCTCGTCGAGCGCCAGGTAGTCGTAACGCAGCACGATGTTGAGCTCGTCCAGCAGCACCAGGCGATAGCGCGGGTCGGCGATCATCTGCTTGGCGGTGTCCCAGGCGGCTCGCGCGGCGGCGATGTCGCGCTGCCGGTCCTGGGTGTCCCAGGTGAAGCCCTCGCCCATCGCCTTGATGGTGACCAGCTCCGGAAACCGCCGCAGCACGTCGCGCTCGCCGGTGTGCCAGGCGCCCTTGACGAACTGCACGATGCCCACCGGCATGCCATGGCCGAGGCAGCGCATCACCATGCCCATGGCGGCGGTGCTCTTGCCCTTGCCCTTGCCGGTGTGGACGATGAGGAGGCCGCGCTCCTCGGTCTTGGTGGCCAGGATCTTTTCGCGCGCCGCCTTCTTCTTGGCCATCTTCTCGGCGTGGCGGCGGTCGATCTCCTCGGGGCTCAGGCCGGCGGTCTTCATGGCGTCCTTGCATACATGACGCCGGCCCGCCGCGCCAGCCCGGAAGACGGGCTGGACAGCGCCGAACGGGCCGGCTAAGCGTGGCGGTCGTGTGGGCCGCCAGAGGGCCATCGCGTGCTGCGCGTCACCGACTTGATCGCCATCGACGAGGACGAGCTGGTGGAGAAGTTCGTCCGCGCCTCGGGCCCCGGCGGGCAGAAGGTCAACAAGGTGGCGACCGCGGTGCAGCTGCGCTTCGACGTTGCGGCCTCGCCGGCGCTCACCGAGGAGGTCCGCCAGCGCCTCGGCCGACTGGCCGGCCGGCGGATGACGGCGGATGGCGTGCTGGTCATCGAGGCGCAACGGTTCCGCACCCGGGAGATGAACCGGCGCGACGCCAGGGGCCGGCTCATGGCGTTGATCCGCCAGGCGGCCCAGCCGCCACTACCCCGCCGCAAGACCAAGCCCACCGCCGCCACCCTGCAACGCCGGCTCGACGCCAAGCGCCGCCGCGCCGCCACCAAGCGCCTGCGCGCGCGGGTCCCCGCCTCCGACGAATAACCGCCCCTGCTTAGACCTCGCCTTCGAACTCATGGATGCGGAG
>JBHICX010000013.1:0-16771 GCA_046759805.1 Kiloniellales bacterium
GGAGACCCATGACTGCTTCACCATCGCCGAGCTCATCGAGTACGAGGCGATGGGACTGGCCGCGCCGGGCCGCGGGGCGGAGGCGATCCTCGAGGGCTGGACCGAGAAGGACGGCCGACTGCCGGTCAATCCCTCGGGCGGACTGAAGTCCAAGGGCCACCCGATCGGCGCCACCGGGGTGTCGATGCACGTGCTGGGGTCGATGCAGGCGCGCGGCCAGGCCGGCGACATGCAGGTACCGGAGGTGAGGCTCGCCGGCGTGTTCAACATGGGCGGCGCCGCGGTCGCCAACTATGTCAGCATCCTGGAGGCGCTGCGCTAGGGCGTTTCATTTTGACCATGGATATCCCGAGCGCGGAGGGCGCACGGCCTCGGCCCGCGCCACCTGCCGGCGTTCTTCCCACGAACCACAGAGGCACAGAGACACAGAGAAAAAACAGAGAGAGAAAAGAAATGGCGCTACGCGCCGGTGAATCATCTTCTCTGTGACTCAACTCTGTGTCTCTGTGTCTCTGTGGTTTAACACCACCGGGAGCCAGGGAGGCGGCCGAGCCATGCAACCGGTGATGAACCTGGGTCGGCTGCTGTCCGACGTGGCGCGGCGGCTCCCGGACCGGCCCGGGCTCACGTGGCGTGAGAGCACCTGGACCTGGGCCGAGCTCGACCGCCGGGCGGGCGCAATGGCGGCGGCGCTCGCGGCCCTCGGGCTCATGAAGGGCGAGCGGGTGCTGGTGCAGGCGCGCAACTCAAACCAGCTGTTCGAGAGCGCCTGGACCTCGTTCAAGCTGGGCGCCGTCTGGGTGCCGGTGAACTTCCGGCTCGCCCCGGACGAGGTCGCCTTTGAGGCGCGGCACTCGGGCGCCAGGGCCATGATTTACGACCGCGGCTTCGCCGAGCATGTGGACATGAGCCGCGCCGCCGCGCCGTCCCTCGAGCACGTTATCGCCATCGAGGCCCCGCGCGAAGGCGAGCACGGCTATGAGGCCCTGGTGGCGGCCCATGCCGAAGCACCCGCGGGCGAGGCGGAGGTCCGCTACGACGACCCGCTGTGGTTCTTCTATACCTCGGGCACCACCGGGCGCCCCAAGGCGGCGGTGCTGACCCATGGCCAGATGGCGTTCGTGGTAGTGAACCACCTGGCCGACCTGATGCCGGGGCTGGATGAGACGCACGCCTCGCTGGTGGTCGCCCCGCTGTCCCATGGCGCCGGCATTCACGCCATGGCCAACGTGGCCCGGGGCGCCAAGAGCGTGCTGATGCCCGGCGAGCGGCTCGACGAGGCGGAGGCCTGGCGGCTAATCGAGCGCCACCGGATCACCAACATGTTCACCGTGCCGACCATCCTGAAGCGCCTTGTTGAACACCCGGCGGTGGACAGGGCCGACCATGGCTCGCTGCGCCACGTCATCTATGCCGGGGCGCCGATGTACCGGGAGGACCAGAAGCGAGCGCTCAACAAACTGGGTCCGGTGCTGGTGCAGTACTACGGCCTCGGCGAGGTCACCGGCAACATCACCGTGCTGCCGCCCAGGCTGCACCGGCTCGACGACGACCCGGAGGCGCGGGTGGGGAGCTGCGGCTTTGCCCGCACCGGCATGGAGATCGCCATCCTGGACCCCGACGGCCGGCGGCTCGGCGCCGGCGAAGAGGGCGAGATCTGCACCCGCGGCCCGGGGGTCTTCGCCGGCTACTACAACGACCCGGAGGCCAACGCCAAGGCTCTCGAAGGCGGCTGGTTCCACACCGGCGACCTTGGCCATATGGACGAGGCCGGGTTCCTCTTCATCACCGGCCGGGCGTCGGACATGTACATCTCGGGCGGCGCCAACGTGTACCCGCGCGAGGCCGAGGAGGTGCTGCTCGAGCATCCGGCGGTGGCCGAGGTGGCGGTGCTCGGCGTGCCCGACCGGAAATGGGGCGAGTCGGGCGTCGCCGTGGTGGTGGCGGCCGGACCGGCGAGCGAAGCGGACATCATCGGCTGGCTCGATGGCCGGCTGGCCAAGTACAAATGGCCGCGCCGGGTGATCTTCTGGGACGCCCTGCCGACGTCGGGCTATGGCAAGGTGCCCAAGCACCTGATCCGCCGGCAGCTGTTCGAGCGCGGCGAGCTGGAACCCGGCCCTGCGGAATCGGTGTCGAGATGAGCGAGCGCTTCACCGCCCTGGTGCTAGATGAGGCCGACGGCAAGGTCAGCGCCTCGATCAAGACGCTGACCGACGCCGACCTGCCGGCCGGCGACGTGACCGTGGCCATCAGCCATTCGACGTTGAATTACAAGGACGGGATGATCGTGAACGGCCTGGGACGGCTGGTGCGCCGCTACCCGCACGTGCCGGGCATCGACTTCGCCGGCACCGTCGAGGCCTCGTCGAGCCCCGACTACAAGCCAGGCGACCAGGTGCTGCTCACCGGCTGGCGGGTCGGCGAGGTGCATTGGGGCGGCTATGCCCAGAAGGCGCGGGTGGACGCTGGGTGGCTGGTGGCGATGCCGGACGGGCTCGACGCCCGGCGCGCGATGGCGGTCGGCACCGCCGGCTTCACCGCCATGCTGGCGGTCATCGCGCTGGAGGAGCACGCGGTCACGCCCGACGCCGGCGAGGTGCTGGTGACGGGTGCCGCCGGCGGCGTCGGAAGCGTCGCCGTCGCCATCCTTTCGAAGCTCGGCTACCGGGTCACGGCGGCGACCGGCCGGCCCGAGGCGCACGACTACCTGACCGGCCTTGGCGCCGGCGCCTTCATCGACCGCGCCGAGCTCGCCGAGCCCAGCGACCGGCCGCTGGAGTCCGAGCGCTGGGCCGGCTCGATCGACGCGGTGGGTGGCACCACGCTCTCGCGGGTGCTGGCGCAGATGGCCTATGGCGGCTCGGTCGCCGCCTGTGGGCTGGCCGGCGGCGTCAAGCTCGAGACCACGGTGATCCCGTTGTTGTTGCGGGCGGTGAAGCTAATCGGCATCGACTCGGTGATGCAGCCGCTCAAGAGCCGCCGGCGCGCCTGGGCGCGGATCGTCCGCGACCTGCCCATGGACAAGCTCGACGCCATGACCACGGTGGCGCCGCTGGCCGAGGTGCCGAAGTGGGCCGGCGAGATCCTCAAGGGGCGGATCCGCGGCCGGCTGGTGATCGACGTCAACGCCTGAGGCGGAAACCGCCGCCACGGGGTCGGCCCGCCAACGTTATAGGGGCAGGTTCCTGCCTGCGCGAAGCCGGAGCTTCGCTTCGGCGAAGGCAGGTCAAACCTGCCCCTACGATCACCTCGGGTTGGTGCGGTCTCAGTTCATGTTGACGATGCGCCAGCTCCCGTCCGGCTGCAGGCAGGCCTTGCCGTAGGCGTTCTGCTCCACCCCGTCGATGATGATCTTCTGGGAGAAGTCGCGGCAATAGTTGGCGCTGTAGGCCGGGGGCTGGGCCGGTGCCGGCGGCGTATAGGCGGGCGCCGCACCGTAGGTCGACGCGTAGCCCGGCTGCTGATAGCCGTAATAGGTCGGCGGCGGCGCGTAATAGCCCTGCTGGGGCGGCGGCTCGTAACGTTCCCTTTCCCTGCCGATCGCGTTGCCGGCCAGCGCGCCCAAGAGGAGGCCCGAGACGCCGCCGATCGCGGCCCCCTTGCCGCCACCGAAGGCGGCGCCGATACCGGCGCCCGCGGCGCCGCCGAGCAGGCTGCCCATCAGGGTCTGATGGTCGGCCCGGCTCTCGGTGGCGGTGGCGCCGACAAGGCCGGCGGCCAAGACCGTCACGGCCAGAATCCTCGCAGTCGTCATCACTTTCTCTCCCCTCTCAGGGTTCACTCCCCCCAACACTACACGCAACGCCGCGCCGAGGAAAGTGTGGCCAATCATGCGCCGAACCTAACACGACAATCCTGAACCAGTGATGAACGCAAATCCGGTGCCCGGGCCGGCCCCGTATCAGCCGGGCATGATCGCCTCGATCGCCCGCACCACCCTCGCGGAGTCGGGCCGGGTGAGGGTCGAGAACCAGTCCTCGAGCCGGCCGTCCGGGCCCAGCAGGTATTTGTGGAAGTTCCAGCGCGGCCTGGCCAACACGCCCAGCTGCTCCGCCGCCCAGCGATAGAACGGGTGCGCGCCGGCGCCGCTCACCACTGTCTTGCCGGTCAGCGGGAAGTCGACATCGAAGTTCACCCGGCAGAACTGCTTGATCTCCGCCTCGCTGCCCGGCTCCTGGCGGCCGTAGTCATTGGACGGCACGCCGAGCACGACGAGGCCGCGGTCGCGATAGCACTCCCACAAGCTCTGCAGCGCTGCGTACTGGGGCGTGAAGCCGCAGAACGAGGCCGTGTTCACCACCAGCACCACCTGGCCGCGAAACCGGGACAACGGCAATGGCTCGCCGTCGATGGAGGTGAATGTAAAGTCGTAGGCCAACGCGGCCGACGCCACCGGCGCCCTGGCAACTGTCACCGCCGCGCCGGCCAGCAACGCCATGGAACGCGGGACCAACTTCATGGCTGCTCCAGATGCGCGGTCTCGAGCCCGGCCCATCCTACCATGGATCAAAGCCGGCCGTCCTAGCGTGGCGCAAACACGTAACCCGGCGGCGGTCCGTGCATCGGCCGGGGCAGGTAATAATAGCCCCTTGGCTTCCCAGTCCAGTACCACCCTGGGTATCCATACCAGCGCGTCCAGTAGGGAGGGGCCGGGTAGGCCCAGCGCCGGTGCCAGTATCGGTGGCGGTGATGGCGCCGATAATGGTGGGGCGCAAAGAGGCTGCCGAAGTAGAACGGGAAAAAGAACGGAAAAGATTTGTACCGATGATGGCGGTGATGGTGGCGGTGGCGGTGATGGTGCCGGTGGCGGTAATGCGCATAGTGCAGGTGCTGGCTGTAACCGCCGTAATCGCCGAACCCGAAACCGATGCTGAATCCGGCCCGGGCATCGGGCGCGGCGAGGCCCACGGCGGCGACCACCACCGCGGCCAGCCTGACGCGCGTTGCGGTCCTCATGAGCCTGCTCCCGGTCTCCTGCGAGCGGACAGGTCTAACCAAACCATCCTGAACCGAACCTGAACGACCCGCCCGCTCCTCGTCGATTATATCGATTTAGGGCGCGCGGTCGCCATCGGCGCGGGAGGACAAAACCGATGTGAGCGACAGCGGGCATATCGTGACCGCCTTCGAGTCTGCGCCGCGGTTTACCCGCATCTCGATGGCGCTGGCGGCTTGTCAGTCGCCGAGATCTGCGCCAGATTATCCTTTCTCGTGCATCCACCGTGGGCCGGGAACCGGCCCAGCCTCGAGAAGGGAGGTCAGCCATGTCCACCTATATCGCCCTTACCAACTACACCGACCAAGGAATTCGAAACATCAAGGACGCGACGCAGCGCCTGGACGCGGCAAAGCAGCTGCTAAGCGAGTTGGGCGGCAGCATGACGGCAATCTACCTCACCATGGGCGCCTACGACCTGGTGGCCATCATCGAGATGCCCAGCGACGACGCTGCGGCCCAGTTCGCGCTCAGGGTCGGGTCCCTGGGCAACGTGCGCACGACCACCCTCAAGGCGTTCACGGAGTCCGAATACCGCAGCATCATCCAGGCCCTGCCGTGACCCGGCCGGCGGCGGCAAGGCTCAGCCGCCGCCGTACTGATCGAGGCTCGCCAGCATCGCCCGGGCGGTGTCGAGCCTGGCCTGCCAGGTGGCCCGCTCCTCGTCGGTGAAGGCGTCCGTGACCTCCTCGCCGAGGGACGCGATCCGGCGTTCGACCTCGACCCGGTCGATCTCATCGAGCGGCACCGCCGACTCGGCGAGCACGGTGCAGCGCTCGGGAGTCACCTCGGCGAAGCCGCCGGCGACGAAGATGCGCAGGCTCACCTCTCCGCTCTCGTAGATCGAGATCACGCCGGGGCGCACGGTGGAGATCATCGGCGTGTGGCCGGGCAGTACGCCGAAATCGCCCTCAGCCCCCGGCACCACCACCATCTCCACCGGTTCGGAGAAAACCAGCCGCTCCGGCGACACCAGTTCGAACTCGACCCTGTCGGCCATCCCTTCGCGTCCTCAGGCCGCCTCGGCCGCCATCCGCTTGGCCTGCTCCACCACCTCCTCGATCGGTCCGACCATGTAGAAGGCGGCCTCCGGCAGGTCGTCGTACTCGCCGGCGACGATCGCCTGGAAGCCCTTGATGGTGTCGTCCAGCTCGACGAACTTGCCCACCGAGCCGGTGAACACCTCGGCGACGAAGAACGGCTGTGAGAGGAAGCGCTGGATCTTGCGCGCCCGCGCCACGGTGAGCTTGTCGTCCTCCGACAGCTCGTCCATGCCCAGGATGGCGATGATCTCCTGCAACGACTTGTAGGTCTGCAACACCCGCTGCACCTCGCGCGCCACCCGGTAATGCTCCTCACCGACCACCCGCGGGTCGAGGATGCGGCTGGTGGAATCCAGCGGGTCCACCGCCGGGTAGAGGCCGAGCTCGGCGATCTGCCGCGACAGCACCGTGGTCGCGTCCAGATGCGAGAACGTGGTCGCCGGCGCCGGATCGGTCAGGTCGTCGGCCGGTACGTAGATCGCCTGCACCGAGGTGATCGAGCCCTTCTTGGTCGAGGTGATGCGTTCCTCCAGCACCCCCAGGTCGGTGCCCAGGGTCGGCTGGTAACCGACCGCCGACGGGATGCGCCCCAACAGCGTCGAGACCTCGGATCCGGCCTGGGTGAAACGGAAGATATTGTCGACGAAGAACAAGACGTCCTGGCCTTCCTCGTCGCGGAAGTACTCGGCCAGCGTCAACCCGGTCAGCCCGACCCGGGCGCGGGCACCCGGCGGCTCGTTCATCTGGCCATAGACCAGCGCCGCCTTGGAGCCCTCGCCGTCGAGCTCGATCACCCCGGACTCGATCATCTCATGGTAGAGGTCGTTGCCCTCGCGGGTGCGCTCGCCGACGCCGGCGAACACCGAATAGCCGCCGTGCGCCTTGGCGATGTTGTTGATCAGCTCCATGATGATCACGGTCTTGCCGACGCCGGCGCCGCCGAACAGGCCGATCTTGCCGCCCCTGGCGTAAGGCGTCAGCAGATCGATCACCTTGATCCCGGTGACCAGCTGCTCGGTCTCGGTCGATTGCTCGACGAACTGGGGCGCGCCCCGGTGGATGGGCAGGGTCTTGTTGGCCTTCAGCGGGCCGCGCTCGTCCACCGGCCGGCCCACCACGTTGATGATGCGCCCCAGGGTCTCGGGACCTACCGGCACCTCGATCGGGCCGCCGCCGTCGATCACCTGCTGCCCTCGGACCAGGCCCTCGGTGGAGTCCATGGCCACCGTGCGCACCGTGTTCTCGCCCAAATGCTGCGCCACCTCCAAGACCAGGTCATTGCCGTGGTTGTCGGTGTGGAGCGCGTTCAGGATCGCCGGCAGGTCGCCGTCGAATTGCACGTCGACCACCGCCCCCATCACCTGCATCACCTTGCCGACCAGGTTCTTCGCCATCTCGTATGTTCCTGCGTTACCTAGCGCATTATCCACTTGACCTGGAATCGCTCCGCGAACTAAACGGATCATGCCCTAGCCGCCACTATACTGCCTCGGCGCCGGAGATGATCTCAATGAGCTCCTTGGTGATCGCCGCCTGGCGCGAGCGATTGTACAGGAGAGTGAGCTTGTCGATCATCTCCCCGGCGTTGCGGGTGGCGCTGTCCATCGCGGTCATGCGCGCGCCATGCTCACTGGCGGTGCTTTCCAGGAGTGCCCGGAACAGCTGCACCGCCAGGTTGCGGGGCAACAGCTCGGCCAGGATCTCGACCTCGTCCGGCTCGAACTCGTAGACCGCCTTGACCGCCGCCGGTTCCGCCTCCGTCTCCGCCTCGGCCAGCGGGAACGGCACCAACTGCTGTTCGGTGACGATCTGGGTCAAGGCCGACTTGAAGCGGTTGTAGATGACCGTGCAGACGTCGAAGCCACCGTCCTCGAACATGCCGGTCAAGCGGCCGGCGATGGCGGAAGCCGCCTCGAAGCGGAGCGCCGGTCGGGCCACCTCCTCGATGGTGTCGACGATCAGCTGCTCGAACTCGCGGCGCAACAGGTCACGCCCCTTGCGGCCGACGCACAACAGCTTCACCGTCTTGCCCTCGTCCAGAAGCGGGCGGATGACGCGCCCGCGGGTGTGGCGTACGACCGAGGCGTTGAAGGGGCCGCACAGGCCGCGGTCCGAGGTGACCACCACGATCAGGTAGCTGTCCTCCCGGCCGGTGCCGGCCAAGAGCGGCGGCGCGCCATGCTGGCCGGCCACGGCGGCGGCCAGAGACCGCATCATCCGTTCCATGCGCTCGGCGAAGGGGCGCGCCAACTCGGCCTGCTCCTGGGCGCGGCGCAGCTTGGCCGCCGCCACCATCTTCATGGCCGAGGTGATGCGCTGCGTCGACTTGACGCTGGCGATACGGATCCTGAGGTCCTTGAGGCTCGGCATGCCCGACCGGGTCCGCTGTGCGTGCTTCCCTGGCCCGTCTCAGGCGGCGAAGGACTTGGCGAAGCCGTCCAGGAACTCCGTGAGCTTCCCTTCGGTCTCCCGGCTCAGCTCCCCCTCGCCGCGGATCGCTTCCAGGATGTCGCTGCCCTTGGCGCGCAGCTCGGACAGATAAGCGCGCTCGAACATGGTCACGTCGGCGACCGCGACCCCGTCGAGATAGCCGCGCACGCCGGCGAAGATCACCGCCACTTGTTCCTCCACCGGCAGCGGGTGGTACTGGTCCTGCTTCAACAACTCGGTCAGCCGCGCGCCACGCGCCAGCAGCCGCCGCGTCACCGCGTCGAGATCCGACGCGAACTGCGAGAACGCCTCCATCTCCCGGTACTGGGCCAGCTCCAGCTTGATGGTGCCGGCGACCTGCTTCATCGCCTTGATCTGCGCCGCCGAGCCGACGCGGCTGACCGACAGCCCGACGTTGATCGCCGGCCGGATCCCCTTGTAGAACAGGTCGGTCTCCAGGAAGATCTGGCCGTCGGTGATCGAGATCACGTTGGTCGGAATGTAGGCCGCCACGTCGTTGGCCTGGGTCTCGATCACCGGCATCGCGGTCAGCGAGCCGCCACCGTGGTCGTCGTTCATCTTCGCCGCCCGCTCCAACAGCCGCGAGTGCAGATAAAAGACGTCGCCGGGATAGGCCTCGCGGCCGGGCGGGCGGCGCAGGAGCAGCGACATCTGGCGGTAGGCCGTCGCTTGCTTCGATAGATCGTCATAGAAGATGACGGCGTGCATGCCGTTGTCGCGGAAGAACTCGCCCATGGTGCAGCCGGTGTAGGGGGCCAGGAACTGCAGCGGTGCCGGCTCGGAGGCGGTGGCGGCGACCACGATCGCGTAGTCCATCACCCCGTGGTCCTCCAGCGTCTTGACCACCTGCGCCACGCTGGAGCGCTTCTGCCCGACGGCGACATAGATGCAGTACAGCTTCTTCGACTCGTCGTCCGACTGGTTGACCATCTTCTGGTTGATGATGGTATCGACGGCGACCGCGGTCTTACCGGTCTGGCGGTCGCCGATAATGAGCTCGCGCTGGCCGCGGCCGATCGGCACCAGGCTGTCGAGTGCCTTCAGCCCGGTCTGCACCGGCTGGTGCACCGACCGGCGCGGCACGATGCCCGGCGCCTTCACGTCGACCCGGCCGCGCGCCGCGGCTTCGATCGGGCCCTTGCCGTCGATCGGGTTGCCGAGCGCGTCGACGACGCGCCCCAGCAACTCCTTGCCGACCGGTACCTCGACGATGGCGCCGGTGCGCTTGACCGTGTCGCCTTCCTTGATGTCCCGGTCGTCGCCGAAGATCACCACCCCGACATTGTCGATCTCCAGGTTGAGCGCCATCCCGATGAGGCCGTTCGGGAACTCGACCATCTCGCCGGCCTGCACCTGATCCAGGCCGTAAACCCGGGCCACCCCATCGCCCACCGACAGCACCTGGCCGACTTCGGCGACGTCGGCCTCGGTGCCGAAATCGGCAATCTGCTCTTTGAGAATCGAGGAGATCTCGGCGGCGCTGATTTCCATCAATGGGCCCCCTTCATCGCCAGCCCGAGCTTCCTGAGCTTGGTGCCGAGCGAGCTGTCGACCATGCGCGAGCCGACCCGCACCACGAGGCCGCCCAGGATCGAGGGATCGACGTCGTGCTGAAGCGCGATCCGGCCCCCGATGGCGCGCTTGACGGCGGTGGCCAGCGCTTTCTGCTGCGCCTCCGACAGGGCCGACGCCGCGGTGACCTGGGCGGTGATCTCACCGCGCCGCGAGGCGAGCTCGGCCAGGTACGCGTCGATCATCGCGCCCAGGGCGAACAACCGCCGGTTGGCGGCCACCAGCCCCACGAAGCGCCGGCTCAAGGTATCGAATCCGGCCCGTTCCATGAGCACCATGAGCGCCTTGCCCTGCTCGGCGCGGCTGACCACCGGGCTGCGCACCAGCCGCCGGAGCGCCGCGCTTTGGGCCAGCATCGCCTTCAGCCGCCGCAGGTCGTCGGCCACCCGATCGAGGGCCTTTTGCTGGTCGGCCAACTCGAACAGCGCGGTGGCGTACCGGCCGGCGATCTCGGCTAGCCCTGTCGCTCCGGAAGCCAACGAGCCCCGTCCCCTTGGAGTTGGCAGTGTTCCCTGGACAAATTTACCGCCCCCTCGCGCATTCCAGAGCCGGGGCGGTGGCCAAGTCAATAACCCGCTTCCCCGGTGTCCCCGAGGGAAAGCGCGTTTGTGCTAACATAACCGTGAAGCCCTTGCAAGCCAGCTTGGACGCCGCTTCCGCGCCTGCCGCGCCGCCCGCACCGACCCCCGAATTCGGCCCCCATCGGGCCGCCGGCCACTGCGAGAGCCGCCAGTCTTGGCCGCCTCGCGCCCGGCCTGCGGTCCGATCGGAGCGCGGTCGCAACCGGGTGGTTGGATTGCCGGCACCGGCTGAGGGGCTGGCGCCGCCGGCCGCTTACCGGTACCATCCGCACCGACCGACGGGGTCGTCGGATCGATCACCAACAATATCGGCACGGAAACCAGGTCATGCAGGCGAAAGACATCATGACGACAAACGTGGTGACGGTAACCCCGGACACCCGCGTCGAGCGGATTGCCGGGCTGTTGTTAGAGCGCAGGATCAGCGGCGTGCCGGTGGTCGACCAGGACCACCGGGTGGTGGGGATTGTCAGCGAGGACGACCTGATCCGGCGGCCGGAGAGCGGCACCGAGCGCAGGCGCTCGTGGTGGCTGGACCTCCTGGCCGGAACCGAGGACCGCGCCGCCGAATACGTGAAGACCCATGGCCTGCGCGCCGAGGACGTGATGACGCGCAACCCGGCTACGGTGAGCGAGGACACCCCGGTCGGCGAGATCGCCCAGATGCTCGAGCGGCGGCGCATCAAGCGGGTGCCCGTGCTGCGCGACCACAAGCTCGTCGGCATCATCAGTCGCGCTAACCTGCTGCAGGGGCTGGCCGCGCGCAAGCAAGCCGGCCCGGCGCCGTCGGCGGACGACCGCTCGATCCGCGAACAGGTCATCGAAACCCTGAGCCGGGAGGAATGGCTGACGCATGGCTCCTTCAACGTGACCGTCACCGACGGCGTGGTCGAGATCTGGGGCTGGGTCGATTCCGAGCCCGAACGCCGGGCACTCAAGGTGGCGATCGAGAACGTTCCGGGCGTCCGCTCGCTGGTGGACCACCTGGGCTCGGTCCCCCCCTACGCCCGGGGGGCGTGAGGGTCGGGCACGGCGCCCGAAGGAAGGCATGACGGAATGGCTGTAAAACCGCACAAGCCGCCGCGCCAGGCCCTGGTGGATTTCCTCCGGGGCACGGCGCTGGGCCAAATCGACGTTCGGCGCACGCCCGACCACGGCCGGGACATCACGCTGCAATCGGCCAACGCCCGCCGGACATTGGGATCACCGCCGCCACCGCGTCGAATATGACCCCCGCCTGCTCACCCATAAGATCGAGGACGTGCGCCACTCCGGCGCCAAAGTCTTCGGCCCCTGGAGCGGCGTGGCGGAGGGGTTTGAACTGACGTGAGGCGTTTCGGTCCGAGCGCCTTCGCCGCACCTACACCTTCGCCGACTTGTAGCTCTCGCGCGGCATCGGCACACCTTTCGGCTGGGGCGACTGTCCGTCCCGGCAGGGAAAAACCTCGATGGCTTCGGCCAGTATGTCGTCTCTTAGGAGCGGCTTGAGGCCCTTGCGCTGGGTGACCTCCACTTCGCGGCCGAGGATGTCGCACAGGTAGAGCTGGAGGCCGGCCAAGTCGAGCAGCGATAGCTTGCGCTTGTCGTCGAAATCCACCAGCACATCGATGTCACTGTCGAGCCGGGCCTGGCCGCGGGCGGTGGAGCCGAAGATGGCGAGGCGCGTGACCCCTCGCGCGCGCAGCTCGGATTCGTGCGCCCTAACTATTTTGACGGCCTGGTCGCGATTCATCGCCCTGTTGTCCTCGGCGCGCGCTCCGTTCGCTTCTTCTACGGTCGTTGACGGTGGTTGGCAACAACGCGCGGTGCCGAGCCGGTGCCAGCCGGCGGCGGTTGACGACAGACCCGGGAGTCGATTGGTATACCCCTTAGGCGGATGCCGCCGTTGGACGCGTTATCGAACGCCGGCGGTCGGCCATACCGGAGCTACCGCCATGCCCGATGGACGTGAGCCGATAGCGGTGAAGGTGCTGGAGCGACTGGACGAGGTCGCGGCCGCCGAGTGGGACGCCTGCGCCAGCGCCGACAACCCGTTCGTGAGCCACGGGTTCCTCAAGGCGCTGGAGGACAGCGGCGCGGTCGGTCATGAAGCCGGCTGGCTGCCGCGGCACCTGGCGGTCGAGGACGCGGCCGGCCAGCTCCTGGGCGCGGTGCCGCTTTATCTGAAAAGCCATTCCTACGGCGAGTACGTGTTCGACTGGTCCTGGGCCGAGGCCTACGAGCGCGCCGGCGGGCGCTATTACCCGAAGCTGCAATGCGCGGTGCCGTTCACGCCGGTGACCGGGCCGAGGCTGCTGGTGCGCCCGGGACCCGATGCGGCAGAGGTCGAGTCCGCCCTCATCGAGGCCATGGTCGAGCTGGCGCGGCGGACCAGCGTCTCCTCGCTGCACGTGACCTTCCCCACCAACGCCCAGTGGCGGCGGCTGGGCCGGGCCGGCATGCTCCTGCGCGAGGACACACAGTTCCACTGGCACAACCGCGGCTACGGCTCGTTCGACGACTTCCTGGCCGATCTGAGCTCGCGCAAGCGCAAAGCGATCCGCAAGGAGCGCCGCGAGGCGGTGCGTCACGGCCTCAGCCTTCGGGTGCTCAGCGGCGGCGAGATCGAGGGCCGCCACTGGGACGCCTTCTACCGCTTCTACATCGCGACGGCGGACCGCAAGTGGGGCCATCCCTACCTCAACCGCGCGTTCTTCCACCGCCTCGGCGCCGCCATGGCCGACAAGGTGGCGCTGGTGGTGGCGGAAAGCGACGGCCGCCCGGTTGCCGGCGCCCTCAACCTGATCGGCCCGGAGGCGCTATATGGGCGCAACTGGGGCTCGCTCCGCGGCTACAAGTTCCTGCACTTCGAGGCCTGCTATTACCAGGCCATCGAGTTCGCCATCGCCCGCGGGCTCAGCCGGGTCGAGGCCGGGGCGCAAGGCCCGCACAAGCTGCAGCGCGGCTACATGCCGGCGCCGACCTATAGCGCCCACTGGTTCCGCGACCCCGGGCTGGGCCGGGCGGTCGCCGACTTCGTGACCCGCGAGCGCATGATGGTGGCACAAGAGCGCCGGGCGCTGGACGCCCACTCGCCGTTCCGCGCGGCGGGCGCGCAAGCGCCGGGATGACCGGCCTGTGCCCACGCAGGCAAGTCAAAGCCAATCCCTTGCGCTTAACGTGGCGAAGTAAGCGGGCCGCAACTCGGTCGAAATGGCCTCGGAAGCGCACCGCGGTTGCGCGGCTCAGAACAGCGTTTCGACGTAGCGTGGCTCGCCGTTGACCAACACCGCCTTGATTCCGGCATTGCCGAACCGGTCCACGGCCACGAGGACAGAAACTTCTTCCCCCTGCGTCGGCCGTTCCAGTTCACGCCCCTCCCCTTCCGGGATGAAGTAGTTCTCGATCCCGTACCGGATCGAAATCGGCGTCCAGCGGCCCCACGTCGGTACGACCTCGCCCTTGATCGCCACGTGGTCCGGAGAAGCCGGCGGCCGCTCTCGGTGGATGGAGACCGGTTCCCAGTATGGCTCTCCCTTGCGCAGCAATACGTAGACCGTATCGCCATACTCGAACTCGATTTCGCTCGCCTGATCGTCGAGCTCGCCGGGCTCCAACCTGCCTATGGCGTAGTTTAGTCGAACGTAATCTCCGCGAAACAGTGAGCGCGGGTCGACCGGCTCGGTCTCCAGGAGCACCGGCGTCCCGGTCGCGAGGGTCCACTGCTTCACGCCGATCATGGCTACCAGCACGGCGCTCTGCAGCACGGCGATCGCAACCAATCCCAGCGCTAGCCTCACCGTGTCTCTCCTTCATCCGCCGCGCCACTCATCCCGCCGATCAGCCGGCGTCGCTGGCGTTCGATCAAATACCCGCCGCCGAACAAGAGCAGGCCCGCGCCCATGAAAAAGAAGGATCGGTCCATCAGGGTCCAGAACCGGTCGAAGTACAGCGTCAGCAGCCCGACCGCGAAAAACGCGAAGCCGACGTTGACCCGGAACGCTTCGTTGCGGTGATATCCGGCGTAGATAAGCCACACCAGGCTAGCGAGATAGAGCGCGTTGAAGGAGATATAGAAAACCGTTGCGGCGGTGGCGCCGGCGGGCACGAACAGGTTGGCGGCGAGCACGGCCAAGATCACGGCTAACAGGATCTGGCCCCATCTCACATAGCCGGCGCTGTCCGTTTCGCCGAATCGATACCAGTGCCACGCGGCCAGCGCCACCACGCCAGCCATCGCGGACAGCGTGCCGACGGTCCATTGAACAGAAACCGGCCCCGACGGGGCCCGGCCGAGATCCAGCAGGTTGGTCCCCAGGCCGTGAAGTCCTGAAATCGTCAAGCCATAGAAGCTGAGCAAGGTTGCGAGGATTGCCAATCGCTGCACGGTAAGCGAATACGCTATTAGCTTGGCCGCGCGCTCCATGATCACGCCAAGCACGAACACGCCGAGGCCGACGAGGAAATAGACCCGCAACAGGTCGATTGGCGCGACCTCTTGCTCGACGGAAAGGTAAAGGAGGTTGATCCAGGCCCAGGCGAACAGGGCCAGGGTCGCGGCTGTCGCTCCGAGCCGCCAAGCCTGGCGATAGATCGGCGGCAGGAACAGCGCCCAGACGACCAGGAATGGCCAGTGGACCAGGAACGGCCCATAGAAGCGCCCGGGACCGCCGAAGTTCAGGACGGTTTCCATGCTGCTCCATAAGACCGCAAGGGCGAGTCCGGCCACCGCCACGGGCTGTGCGGGAACGATGTAGACCGCGGCGAGGGCGCCCAGTGTCCACAGCAACACGGCGTTCGGGTAATGCCCCTCGATGTGGTATATCTGCGCGATCAGGTGGATGTTGGCGCCAAAAAGGATCACGCCCAGCAGCAGCAGTGCCTGGCCGAAGCGGCGCTCCAAGGGGACTGCCCGGGCCAGGAACCAGCCGGCACCGGCATAGGCCAGCCACATGGCCCCGAACAGAACCGCGAGCTTGACCGCTTTGGGCATCACCTCCCAGTTGGCGGCGAAGAAGGTGATGACGCCGGCACCGAACAGCAGCACGCCCATGACGGCGACCGCAAACGGCGCCCGGCGCGCGCCGCCGGCGCCCGCGGCAATGTGATCGAGGATGACCTGCTGGTGGCGCGGCTCTACCCAGCCTTGCTCGACCCACCGTGGCAGCTCTCTCCGCAGGCGCCGCAGAAACGCTCTATCCCACAAATCGAAGCCTCCAGCCTACCTGCCCCCGCCCGCAGTATAGACCGTGCCTTGGAGATCAGTCGATTTCGCCAACCGTTGTCGTCGGGACGATGGCGCTATTCGACCAGCGCCGGCACCTTCGGGTCGCGCTTCGGCTTGGGCTTGCGCTTCTTGCGCCGCGGCGGGCCATCCGACCCGGCGTAATTGAACGTGAGCTTGCCGTCAGTTACCTCGACGCGCACGGTGCCGCCCTGCGCCAGCTTTCCGAACAAGAGCTCCTCCGACAAGGGCTGCTTCACGTGCTCCTGGATGCAGCGGCCCAGCGGCCGGGCGCCGAAGGTCTGGTGGTAGCCCTTCTTGGCCAGCCAATCGCGCGCCGCATCGGTAAGCTCGATGCTGACGTCGCGGTCGCCGAGCTGCGCCTCCAGCTGCATGATGAACTTGTCCACCACCTTGCCGACCACCTTGGGGGTCAGGTTGGCGAAGGTGATGACCGCGTCGAGCCGGTTGCGGAACTCCGGCATGAACATCCGGTTGATCGCCTCGGCGTCCTCGCCGACGCGGTCGGTGCGCTCGAAGCCGATGGCCGGCTTGGCCAGATCCGCGGCGCCGGCGTTGGTGGTCATGATCAGGATCACGTTGCGGAAGTCGACCGCCTTGCCGTTGTGGTCGGTGAGATTTCCATAGTCCATGATCTGCAGCAGGATGTTGAACAGGTCCGGATGGGCCTTCTCGATCTCGTCCAACAACAACACACCGTGCGGGTGCTGATCCACCGCGTCGGTCAACAGACCGCCCTGGTCGAAGCCCACATAGCCGGGCGGGGCGCCAATCAAGCGGCTCACACTGTGCCGCTCCATGTACTCGGACATATCGAAACGGGTGAGCTGGATGCCCAGGGTCAGTGCCAGCTGGCGCGCCACCTCGGTCTTGCCCACCCCGGTCGGCCCGGAGAACAGAT